>JAITAX010000283.1 GCA_031283865.1 Eubacteriales Family XIII. Incertae Sedis bacterium | reverse complement strand
ACGACACTTAATATTGCAATCTTCATAATCTGATTTTAATTTTTTTTTCATTGACAACAGGGTGTCCGTATGCTAAGATAATACTCGGCTCATAAAAGCTTTTGATGTTCCAAGGTAGCTCAATGGTGGAGCACTCGGCTGTTAACCGATAGGTTGTGGGTTCGAGCCCCACCCTTGGAGCCATAAAACGACAAGGTCCGCAAATGGGGCGCATAGCTCAGCCGGTCAGAGCACCTGCCTTACAAGCAGGGGGTCATAGGTTCGAGTCCTATTGCGCCCACCAAAGAAATGGCCCGGTAGTTCAGTTGGTTAGAATGCCAGCCTGTCACGCTGGAGGTCGTCGGTTCGAGCCCGATCCGGGTCGCCATTTTATCAGGCGCAATCAACTGCTGTCGACAATTTGCCGGCGTGGCTCAATGGTAGAGCAGCTGATTTGTAATCAGCAGGTTGGGGGTTCGATTCCCTTCGCCGGCTCCAAGAGAGCAGGCCGGCAGAAAAAAAGCAGTTTGCGCCAACATGCGCCCCAACCTGTGAGGGGGTGCGGGGGAGAGAATCGCCCCCGCATTGAGCGAAGCGGAAAACCGCTTCGGGGGTGACAGGTTCCAAAAAGAACCGCCAAGAGGGGGCAGCGCCCCCTATGGAGATGCGAAGCAGCTTGGTTGGGGGTTCGATTCCTTTCGCCGGCTCCAAGAGAGCAGGCCGGCAGAAAAAAAAGCAGTTTGCGCCAACATGCGCCCCCAACCTGTGAGGGGCCAATTGAATACTTGGAGGGATTCCCGAGTGGCCAAAGGGAGCGGACTGTAAATCCGTTAGCTTAGCTTTCGATGGTTCGAATCCATCTCCCTCCACCAATTTACATGCGGAAGTGGCTCAGGGGTAGAGCATCGCCTTGCCAAGGCGAGGGTCGCGAGTTCGAATCTCGTCTTCCGCTCCATTTTTGCGGATGTAGTTCAATGGCAGAACTTCAGCCTTCCAAGCTGATAGCGTGAGTTCGATTCTCATCATCCGCTCCAAGCAAGGATTCTTTGTTCAGTCGGATGGGGCAGGACCCCGGCGGCTGTTCATCTGTCGGCCGCGTGCCGAACTCGCTCAACTCTCAATATGCGCCAGTAGCTCAGCAGGATCAGAGCATGTGCCTTCTAAGCACAGGGTCGGGGGTTCGAGCCCCTCCTGGCGTGCCATTTTCGAGACGAATTTTCATGCAGCGACAGCCGTTCGGTTTGGACGGCTCTTGCTTGTACGGCACAAAATCGCAGCCGTTCTTTGGGCCGGCCTATATTCGTTCAGAATCGCCGCCTGTACGCCCGCAGGGCAATGAGGCGGGCCGCAAGCAGGATTCCGAGGCACCACGCGAGGGCGATCCAAATATCGCCGCCCGCAGGCTCGGCGTTCAGCAACGCGCGCACGGCTTCGACGATTGAGGTGACGGGCTGCTTCTCCGCGAAAGCGCGAACGGCGGCCGGCATGGTTTCGGTCGGGACGAAAGCCGAGCTTACGAAAGGGAGGAAGATCAGGGGATAGGAAAACGCGCTTGCGCCGTCGACCGTCCTTGCGGACAGCCCGGCGATCACGGCGACCCAAGTCAGCGCCAGCGTAAACAGCGCGAGAATGCCGAGGACGGCAAGCCATGCGAGGACGCCGGCCCGCGGGCGAAAGCCCATCGGAAGCGCGACGAGCAGGATCGCGGCGACGGAGATGGCGTTGGAAACAAGCGAAGTCAGGACATGCCCCCACAGGATCGCCGAACGACTGACGGGCATGGAGTGGAATCGCTCAAAGATCCCGTTTTGCACGTCGCCGAACAGGCGGAAAGCCGTGTAGGACACGCCGCTCGCGACAGCGATCAACAGGATGCCGGGCAGCAGGTAGTTCACATAGCCGTCCGCGCCCGTCCGAATCGCGCCGCCAAACACGTAGACGAACAGCAGCATAAACGCAATCGGCATGATCGTGACCGTGATGATCGTGTCCGGGCTGCGCGCGATCCGGCGCATGGAACGCCCGAACATCACGCCGACGTCGGTGAAAAAATGCTTGTTGGTTTTCATCGCGCTTCCTCCCTGCTCTTGCCGATGACGGCGAGAAAGATCTCTTCCAGTGTAGGTTGCTTTTCAACGTATTCGATCCTTGCGGGCGGGAACAGCTTCTTTAGCTCATCCGGGGTTCCGCTTGCGATGATCGCGCCCTCGTGCAGGATGGCAACGCGGTCGGCCAACTGCTCCGCCTCGTTCAGATACTGCGTCGTCAGCAGTATTGTCACGCCGCCCGCGGAAAGCTCCCTGACGGATTTCTGCACCTCAAGCCGCGCTTCCGGATCGAGCCCCGTCGTCGGCTCGTCGAGAAAGATGACCGCGGGCGTTCCGACGAGGCTCATCGCGATGTCGAGCCTGCGCTTCATGCCGCCCGAATAACTCCCCACCCGGCGCGCCGCCGCGTCCTCAAGCCCGAAGCGCTTCAGCAGGCCGTCTGCGGCTTCGCGCGGACGCGCGATTCCCCTGAGCTTGGCGATCATAATGAGGTTCTCCCGCCCCGTGAGGATGTCGTCCACGGCGGCAAACTGCCCCGTGAGGCTGATGGACCGGCGCACCTTTTCCGCTTCCGAAACGACGTCGAAGCCGTTGACCTCCGCCGCGCCGCCGTCTGGCTTCAGCAGCGTGGCGAGGATTCGAACCGTCGTCGTCTTGCCCGCGCCGTTCGAACCGAGCAGCGCAAATATCTCGCCGCGCCCGACCTCAAGGTCAAGCCCTCGCAGGACCTCGGTGTGCTTGAAAGATTTTACGAGACCCTGCGTCTTGATCGCAACTTCGTTCATCGTCCGCCCTCCATTTTGACAAAGCCCTGCGCGATGCCGCTTTCGCGCCGGTTCTTCGCCGCCGCAGCTTTCGCGCCGGTTCTTCGCCGCCGCGCCGCTGCTTCGCATAACTGATATGCAGTAATACTTATTACCGGTATATCGTAACACAAAGTAGTGTGGCCGTCAAGCGGAGATTTGAAATTCCGGCGGCATTCCGGTTACAGTTCAGACCCCTTGCAGAATTTGCTTATTTCGGGGCCGGGGGGGCCGAGGGCTTGGTATTCCACGGAGCGGCATTGCAAAAACGCGAAAAACCTTGCAAAAAACGAAAAGAGGGACACATCGCGTCCCTCCCTCATTCGGCTCTTACCGGTGCTTTAAAGCGCACAAAGTTGCGTCACAGCTTTTTGGCCTTGCGCAGCGCAGCGAGCAGCAGATCCTGCGGGCGTATGAACAGGCTGTCGTCATGCCTGTAATAATTCGCGAATTGGTATTCTCTGTAAACGCCTATAGCCACGTTCTGCGTGAAAGGCATCGACACGATATCCGCGGCACCCGCCGCAAAAGCCTCCAGCGTGAGAAATGCGCCCTCCTCCCGCAGTTCGCCGATATGCGCGCCCACGTGATACTCGTAATCCGTATAAGGCACACAGGCTTCTCGCAGCTCTTCGACGCTCATGGCCTCAAATACCTCCTTTTTTCGACCGGACAGATTGGCAAGTCTCTCAATGACAAAGTCCTTTCTCTGCTCAAAATACAGGTCATCCTGAAAATGCGCGTCGTTCCGAAGCATCGAAGCGTCGAAGTCCCCGCGCAGCCTGCCCAGCGTGTCGCGGTTTGACGAACAGGTACCCGGCAAAAATACGTCGCGACCGTTGATGTCGAGACTTGCAAGCGTCTGCATTTGGGCGAGAGCGCCCTGCCATTTCCCGGAGAGCGCATCTATCTGCTCCAGCGTGGCTTCGATGCGCGCCCTGTAATCGGCGGCTGTTTCCTCCGGCGCTTTCAATTCGTTTTGCTGCTCCATGAGATAGTTTGCACAATCCCTTTTTCGCGCCTCTTTTTTCTCGGCGTCCGCCGTGTTTTCGGCCTCCTGCTTCGCCATCGCGGCAAAACTGCTGATTGTGTTGAACGTTTCGCTTGGCAGGATGTCGCGGAGTATGACGAGCATGTCTCGAATCCTCGCTTTTTCGACCGGACTCTCTCCGGCGACGCGCGCGTCCGCGAGCGAATCCTTGAACAGTTCTCTGAAATCCGATTCAAACTCCTCGATCTTCGCATCGGCCAGGCCAAATCTGAGCGTGCGGAGATTGTCCGCGAAATCCGGGTTTTCGTTAAAGCGCAGCAGTTCCGCCGCGATCATCTTCGTAAGGCGGTTGTAATTCTCTCGCAGATTGATTACAACCGGCGGCCCCGATTCC
Organism: Eubacteriales Family XIII. Incertae Sedis bacterium; assembly: GCA_031283865.1. Taxonomy (GTDB): domain Bacteria; phylum Bacillota; class Clostridia; order Peptostreptococcales; family Anaerovoracaceae; genus JAITLA01. Next base: position 3,080 of record JAITAX010000283.1, on the reverse strand, counting down.
GTGATATCGTGCACCGTCGCCGTCTCCGGAAGCGTGGGTTTCAGGATGTATGTGCCGTCTTTTGACTGATCCGCGTACAGGTAGCCGTTCGCGCTCACCACGATCCGCGCGGCTGTTTCATGATCTGCGGCCAATTTCTTGAAAGCGCCGCCAAAGGCCTGCTGCGCCGCATTTTCCGGTGCGGTTTTGCTTCCGTTCGCTTGCAGCGTGTCTTTCAGAGCCGTGAAGCGCTGCGCTCTCGCCTCGGCCAGTTGTTCCGTCGCGGCTTCTTGGCCCAGCGCCTCGAACAAGCCGTTTGATTCCCGGACTTCTTTCGCTTTGATGCCGTTGCGGAGTTCTCTCTCCGCCTCTTCCGACACGCCGAGGGCTTTAGCCATCTCCCGGTCAAAGGCGTTGTCCATGTCTTCCGCAGCCTGATCGTATTCGTCCAGCATCTCCGCCGTGATGGCGTCAAGCCAAGACGAATCGTTGTCGTGAAGAACGGTGAACTCATTCCAAAACAGGTTTTTCAAACCCCTTTCGATTGTCCGCAGCCGCGTGGCGTATACCTGTAGGTTTTCGCGCTGCGCCATATATCCGTTCAATTTGATTAGAATGGCTTCGCGGGCGGTTCGGTCTGCAACATAGTTGGCGATCATGTGACGGTAGCCGGACTGTTTTATCGCTATGGCGTCGCTATAGCCTGCGGTTTGCCATTCCGTGTCGATTTCCGCCAATTTTTCCGCCATAGCCAGCAGCGTGCGCTTGATCTGCGCCTTGTCCTGCGTCGTCTGCATGGCGACGAAAGATTGCAGGGAAAGGGGGCTGTCCGCTTCCTCTTCGCTCATGGCTTCGAACATGCGATCCCGCATCTGCCGATTCTCTTCTTCCTCGGCTCTCTCCGCCTCTTCCCGCCGCTGCCGCCGCTGCTCCTCCTGCTGTTGCCGCTGTTCCTCCTGCTGCTGCCGCTCCCGTTGCCGTTGCTCCTCTTGCTGCCGCTGCTGCTCCTCCTGCTCTTCCTGCTGCTGCCGCATCCTTTCCTGCTCTGCGGTCCGCAGCTCGTTCTCCATTTCTTTCAGACGTTTTTTCTCCTTTTTGCTGAGGGAGCTTTTGTTTCTGAGGCGCAGGAGTTCCGGCGAAGGCTCGGCGCTTGCCGTCGGATCCGCGCCGGTGACGGCAATCGCTATCCGCTGTATTTGCGCGTTTTGATGTTCCTCGCTTTCGGAGCGCGAGAGCGTTTGCGGCTCGGCGGAGATTTGCAGTTCCTCCTCCGGGGCGTTTGAAAGGCGCTGTTCTTGGACGGATCGTTCCTTTTGCATTTGCTCACACATGGATACAATCTCCTTTTTTTGTAAGGACATGCCGTGGGGGGGGGTCTTATAAATCGATACGGTAGGTATCGATGACGGTCGTTTCTTTCGGCTCGCCCAGCAGTTTCAGGGCGATGCCGTCAACGCTCGGGTGGACAGCCGCCAAGCGCACGGGCAGATCGCCGTCCCGGCGCGCCAACACCCGTTTCACGCCGCTCGCGACGACGGCGTACAGCGCGGAGGGCGGATCCCCGTGCAGCCAGCGCACCTCAAGGCCCTCCTCGCCGCGCGCGAAGAGAATGCAGGCCCGCAGGTCGTCGGCGTCGCGGTAGAACACGCAGGCTTCGCGATCCAGATCGCTGCCGCCCGCGAGTCCGTCTGCGCCGCCGTGTTCCGCGATGCGCAGGTTGAGCAGGCGAAGCCGGTAGTCGGATGCCTCGGAAAGCGGGCGGACGTGCGGATCCTCCGCCCTTTCCGCCATTTCCGAAATCAGCGGGCGCTTCGCGATCTCCGCAAGGGAATAGATATAGACATTGTCCGCGCTTTCCCGCTCGAAGCCGACCTTGCGCAGGAGACGCCGCAGGATCTCCGCGTTGTCCGCCCAACCCGGAAGCGATGCGCAGACGCGCAGGCTGCCGGTGTCCCTGAGCAGCTTGATCAGCGCGTCTGTCAGGAAGAAAGCCAAACCCCGCCGCCGGAAAGAGGGCGCCACCGCGATTGAGACGATGCAGGCGCCGTGTCCCCGCAGCTCCGCCTCTGCCGCGCCCACCGCGATTTCGCCCACCGCACAGCCGAGCCGCAGCACGCCGCCGCCCGCGCGGCGTGTTTGCGTCCCGCCGTCTTCCGGCCGCAAAAATGGCTCAAAATAGCGAAGATTGCGCTCCCTTATGAAAACGATCCGCGCGTCTTTGTCGGTCATGTTTCTGTCCTCCTTGCGTAGATTCGAACGCCTTGGCGACCGTCGCCCGCCCGGTTCACCGCTTTTCTTCCTCTGCGGCACACTGCGTTTGCTCGCCCTCTTCGGTCCCCGCGCGCAGCTCGGCGATCCCGCGTCCCGCAAGCGCGTCGGCGCGGTTGTTCATGACCGTGGCGTGCAGAAATTCATCGTAATCGAAGCCGCTGCCGTTCTGTTCGAGAAATTTTTTGTAGGCGGAACGCAGGGCGGCCTCCGTCCCGTTCGGATTCACGTGTCCTTTCACCTTGAAGAACGAGAAGCTGTGAAGCGCAAGGAAGCCCAGCAGTTCCTCCCACAAATCGCGGTTTTCCACGGGCGCGTTCTTGGTCGTTTTCCAGTTGTTGCGCTTCCAGTTTGCGTACCACTTGTTGCGAAAGCAATTCAGCAGATAGGAGCTGTCCGCGAACACGCGGATGTGCAGGCCCTCTTTCTTCAGGCAGCGCAGCGCGGCGAGCAGGGCCGTCATCTCCATGCGGTTGTTCGTGGTGTTCGCCTCGCCGCCGAAAAGTTCCTTTTCGTGTCCGTCGTATTCGAGCACCGCGCCCCAGCCGCCGATGTTGGTCTTGTGCTGGTTGCCCGAGCAGGCGCCGTCGGTATGGATATTTACAGGTTTCATACCACTATTATGCACCAAAGACGCAGACGACGCAACAGAAATTTGTTGTTATTGTTCAAACCCCGCTACAAGAAGTACAGCGGCGCGGCTTCGCGGAACGAGGCTGTCCTCGTCTGCTCCGGGCTTCTCATGAACACGGACACGCACGAGTGCTTTCTGAACGAAAGGCGCCTGTCCCTCACGCCCACCGAGTTCTCAATTCTGCGCATCCTTTGCGAGA
>JAITAX010000170.1 GCA_031283865.1 Eubacteriales Family XIII. Incertae Sedis bacterium | reverse complement strand
TGCCCTCCGGGACGAGGGCCTCCAGCGTGTTCTCCGCGCGGACGTTGCCCTCCGCTCCGAGCGTCACGGCGCACGAGGCGATGTAGGCCTTGCACGCGCGGCCCACCTCCGGGCGGCGCACGCAAATCCTGTTCCTGCCGGAAAGCAGCTCGTAGACGAAGCCGTCCGGCGAGACCTCGCCCGGCCGAACAAAGGTATAGGACTGCGCCCCGTCGAGTTCCGTCGTTTCGAGCATGAGCACAAAATCGTCGCGGACAATGCTGCCCTCCAAGTCTATATCCAGTTCCTGATCGACGTAGCCGAACACGGCCCCCGGCGCGCTCGCGCGCTCCATCTCCTCCGTGCGGCAGATCACGATCAGATCGCTTTCGCTTTCGCCCGGCGGAATGCCGAGGTCCTCCCCGCCGAAATGAAAGCGCGTCATGCCGTCCGGGCAGCGCTCGTCCGTGAACAGCCGTGCGGCGCCCGCACCGCCGGGGCTGCGCTCCGCCGCGTTCTTGTATGCGCGATACGGTGCCGACGCGTTTTCGCGGCCGTACACGCTGACGTAGGGATAGACGGGATCGATCATGAGTTCGCAGGAAGCGCCGCCGCGCAGAACGTGCATCGCAGCCATCGTGTCCCGCTGCACGAGACGCGTCAGATTCGCGCTCAGCGAACGCAGGCGCGGCTGCGCGTCGTATTCGTGGGAACGCAGCAGACAGCGCAGGGCGAAGCCTTTCGTCGGCGTCTCGCCGCATACGGCGGGTACGAGCTGCGGCGCGGGTTTCAGGACGATCCCGCCGCTCACGAGGAAGCCGTGCGTCCCATCCGATGATTCTAAATTTTCCCATCCGCTTTCGGTATACAACTGCCAGACGATGTCCGCGAAAGGCTTGTCCGCCGCATCCTCCCCAAAGGGATTGCGCGCCGCGTCCTCCGCGACTGCGGCGTACAGCAGCAATTCTTTCGAAAGATCGGGTTTTTCGCCCAGCACACAGCAGAGCGCGGCGCCCTTGCGGACAGGCTCGCCGAAGACGGCGACGCCGGCCTTGAGGGAACCGTCGAGCAGGGCCGTCACGTCGGAGCAGACGCCGTCCTGCACGCAATACACGGTTTCCGGACCCCGGATCCTGCAAAAGGTATCCTCCGCGATCTCGAAGATCGTATCCTGCGACCGGAATTTGCGGTATTTGCAGAGCCGCATATCCTGCCTGCCCGCGAAAGCCGCAAGCAGTTCGGCGGGGCGCGTCTCCTGCGGCGTGAAGCCCAGCAGCGCGAGCAGCTTGAACTTGATCGCGTCCGTCACCGTGTTGACGGCGATCTGTTGCAGGTAATTGAACGCGGTCAGGTTCTGCAGGATGGTTACGCCCGGGTCCGACGGGTTGAAATTGGTCCATTCGCTGCCGTACAGCGGGATCTTGGAGATGGCCTCCTCCAGCAGTTCCGTATAGCTTTGATCGTTCAGATTGATGCTCTCAAGCATAGCCTGTTCCTCAGTTTCTGATCAGGTGAACCGTGTGCCGCCCATTTATGCCGATCATAAACGGGCCGGTCCGCACGTCGGACAGATTCCGTTCCTTGAAGCCCTTTTCATCCGCGTAGCGCGCCGAGACCACGATGCGGCGGATGCTCGCGGGGATGTGCAGGGAGTTCAGCAGGAGCCTGATCTGCACCTCGTCCGGAAGCAGGCCGATCTCCCAATTGGCCTCCCCGTCCCGCGTGATGGGGGAGATGAAACCCGTGAGCGCGTCAATGATCGTTCGCTGCACCGTGAAAGCCTCGCGTTCGTCCACGATGCCGACGAACACCGAAACGGACAGCATCACGTAGATCGGCTCCGTGACGGACAGCATGTCGCGGGAGATCGTCGCGTCGCATTTGGCGAGAATCTGCTTCTCCAAGCCCTCTTTTATATCCGAAAAGCTGTGCGTTCCCTTGTAATAGTCGCGCGTCAGCACGGCGATTGTAATGCGCCTGTCGTCGCGGCGCCCGTAGCGGTCCGCGCCGGCCGCGCAGGCCGCGCCGACCACGGTTTCCGAATACAGCTTCGCCTCGCGCAGAAAATCCGTCACGCTGCGCAGCCTGTTCTGCGAGCAGAGGATGTTCGCGCTGCGCGCGTGCATCCGCGCGCTGTTTTCCATGTTGCTGCCCGCCCACGTGGGCAGGGGATTCGTCACGCTGTCTATGTGTAGCAGCCTGCCCATCGGTCCGCTGATCGCGCCGGCGGACAGGTTGCCCGCGTCGCCGCGGCAGCAGCGGAGCGTCACCGTAATGGACTCCGCGGCGCTCGCCCGCGGGATCATGACGGAAACGCCGTCTCCGAAATGCAGGGTGTTCTTCATGCGGTCGATGCGATAGTGCCGGTCCGACGGTCCCGAGAGGTCGAAATTCTCAACCTCCGCCCAGCGGACAAAAAACTCGCCGATTTCGCCCGCGGCATTGTAAGATATGCGCACGTCCGACGGACGCTCCGATGCCATGCGCCGCATGGCCGCCCCCGTGTGAAGCCCCAACTCGTTCACGAATACGTCCGCGGACAGGATGTTGCCCGCAGGCAGGCGAAACGACATATTGGGCCGCACGGCGTCGATATAGTAGGATTCGCTCGGCAGCGTTTCGGCGTTGACGACCTGCACGGCGTTCAAAAATATGTCGTGCACCTGCGGTTTAAAGGACTCCGGCGCGTCAAAGCCGCCGTTCTTGTCCGATATGCGCAGCCAGAACCGCCTGACGCCCTCCACCTCCTGTTCGGCGAAATCGATGGGCGGGATGAACTGTATCATCCCGGGTCCCGTCAAATCAAAGGCGCTGTTCGCAGCGTTGAGCGTCTTGAAGCCCGAAACAGAGGAGTATTCGAGCGAGAGCTTGGCCCTGCCGAAGCGCGCGTTGCGCTCGAGATCGAAGAGCAGGCTGACGGGCGCGCCCGCGAAGCGGCGATCAAAGCCAAGGTACAATTCGTTGTGCGCATAGGGCATGGGCAGGAAAGCCGCGAACGGGTATCGCTTCTGTATGCTGTCCGTCATATCCGTGACGTGCGTGCCGGATACGCGCTCTACGATGTCCGGCGCGCGGTATCCGCCCTTATAGTGATAGGACAGCGTCAGGTCGCGCAGCAGCGGCATACGGTGCACGCAGGGTTGGATGTAGCAGTTGTCCGCCTGCGTCACGCGCATACGCAGGCAGCGCCCGCTGTATCCGCCGACGGTGAGCGGCGCCCAGTCCTCGGGACAGAGGAAGTCAAGCGAAAATTCGCCGGCGCTCTCGCCCGCAAACAGCGTGCTGACGTCGTGGGCAAAGGGGATGCGGCGCCAGCCCGTGCCGTTGAAGTATTCGACGGCGATGCGCTCGACGGCTGTGCGCGCGGTGTCGAATACCACGGAGCGCGGTTTTCGCTTGATGACTTTCAACTGCGCGCTCTCTTCTTCCGCGGAAAAACTGACGAGTTTTTCACGGAACTCCAGCAGGAAGCGAAAGCCGACAGAGGCGCCCTGCTTGCTGAATATGCTGTCGGCGCCGATGTAGCATTCGTCGAAGATCGACGCCGTGGCGCCGAAAGGCATGAAGCCGTCGACGTCCAGATCGGCGGCGTTGTGCGTGACGAAATCGGGCCGGCCGTTCTCGCGGGAAGAGCTGAATCCAACGCTTTCAAAATCCGTCTTCTTGCGGATCGGACCCAAAGCCTCCAGCAGGATGACGGAGAACTGTTCGCCGTTCCGGCTGACCTTGGCGCTGTCCGCGCCCGCCGTCAGCAGGATTGCGCCGTCCTCTGCGGTGACGCGTTCGAAAGGATGCGGGCCGTTCGACGACATATACGACCAGCGGTAGCGCGCCGCATCGTGGAACTGCGTTTCTTCGCCGTCGGCGACGCCTTTCACGCAGGCCGCAATCGTTCCGCCCGCCGGCAAATCGAAGAGGTTTCTGTGGTAGAACACCAAGGCGTTCCGCCCGATGCCGGGACCCGAGGTGTCGAACAGCCGGAAAGGGGGGACAGCGTCCTCGGACGGCGCGCCCGCTTCGCCGGCGTCGGCTTCGTCGAAGATCGGAACGCGGCGCGCGGCGCCCATGATCGAGAGGATCTTTCCCGTAGCGGGGGAGACCGAGAGGATGTCCCGCAGGCGCGCGTCCGTGACGTGCAGGTCTGAATCCGTTTCAAAGATGATCGGAATGTCCTCATCCTCGCCGTACCCGAGCAGCTTCGTTCCTTTTCTGAGATCGACGCCGGTCACGGTGTCCCCGACCAAGGAGAACACGACCGCGCCGTGCGCGGGTTGCGCGGGCTGCGGCGACAGGGCGAGCAGGTTGACAAATTCCGTGTGAAACTTCTCGAGCACGCGGTTCAGGCGCAGGATATTGCCCTCCATCTGCTCGGCGAAAATCATCGCGATGACGGAGCCTACGTCGGGATTCTGCTCACTGAAGAGCCATTCCGGCGTGTAGGAAGCCGCCAGCACCTTAATCTGCGCGCGAAG
>JAITAX010000275.1 GCA_031283865.1 Eubacteriales Family XIII. Incertae Sedis bacterium | reverse complement strand
TAGGCGGAATGCCCCGTGAAATCGGAGCGCAGGATCGTGTAGCGGAATTTTTGCGTACCGACGGCGTCCGTCGCGCCGAAAATCAGGATTGTCCTGTTGTTCGCGTTCACGGTCCAGCCGTATTCCGGATCCCCGTAGGGATAGGCCGCGAGGTCGATAGGAACCTCGGCCGGCGCGGCCTGCGCTCGCAGCGCGCCGGGACCGAAGAGGAGCAGAAATGCCGCTATGAGAACAAAAGTGTTTCGGAATATATTCTTTATATTCAAAACAGTACCTCCATGCAGGTTCCGGACTCAGCGTATGTAGTACCAAGGCGTATTTGTATCCGTCGCGGGTGAACCGCCGCGCCCGACCGCGAAGAATGCGAAGCGGTTTGTCGTGAAGCGCAGGACGCCGTTCTCGCAGACGACGGGCGCCGCAACGCGCGCCCTGTTTTCGTCCAAACGCCACGCGCCGCCGGGCAAAATCCCGGAATAGGGTACGACCACGGTAATGAAACCGTTGAAGCTGCGAAGCTTTTGGCCGTCGACGGCAGCCGTCAATTCATAAACGGCCTCGTCCGCCCGCAGCGCGCTCCGCTGCGCCAAGCTCAGCGCATACGCGTCCGCACGGCGGAGCAGCAGGTGGAATTGCTCGCCGCCGCCTTGGTCCGCGAGATCCGTTACCGCCGTGCGATCCAAGCGAACGGCGCCGGTCGGCGTCTTAAATTCGACGGCGAGATTCTTGTCGGCAAAATAGCCAAAGGCGGCTTTCGGGAAAGACCATTCCGTGACATTTGTGCCCGTGAAATCAAAATCCGCCGTTCCGTCCTCAGAATTGCGGACGATCTCTTCCGCTTTCTGCGGCGTCAGATGCAGGGTCGCCGCAGTCCCCGAGAGGCTGTAATCCACCCATACCTTGCCGTTCGCCGCCGGAAAGCTTCGCGAGGAACTGCCGCCGGGCGTGTACCACGAGGCCGCCCTGTCGAAGTACGAGACGTCGTTTGCGGCGGGAACGGACGGATCGCCGTTGAAGAAGCTCCCGGGATTTCGTATGAATTGCCCGTTGTTCCGCAGGACGGCGAAGTTGTCAATGCGCCCGTTGTTCACGAGGGTAGCGTTGTTGTTCAGGCTGCCGTAGTTCTCGATGATGCCGTCGTTTACGAGCGTGACGCCCGCGGGGACGGTGAGGGAGCTGCCGGCGGGGAGAATCAGCCTGTCGAGGGCGGAAACCGTGTAGCGCTCGATAGAGGCGGGCAGGACGACCTGTCCGATGAGGTAGTCGCCGCCCGCGGAATTTGTGAGGATGAGCTGATTGCCGTGGTTGCCGCTCCCCTCGCCGGCGCCGATGTCCGCGCCGCGACCCGTGCCGCCCGCTGCGCTCGCTGCGCTCGCCGCGGTGATGTTCGTGTACTCCGTAATCACGACCGTGCCGCAGGGGCTTTGGAAGCCGCCGCCGATTCCTGCGCCGTAGCCGTCACCGTCTGCCTTTGCGCTGTAAGCCTCCAGCTCCTGCGCGTGCACGATTGCGATGTTGCCGCCGTTCGCACCGCCCGCGCCCGAGCCGATCCCCGCGCCGTAGCCCTTGCCGTTCGCGGCGCTGCAGGCGAAAAGATAGCCGTCCTTTATCGCGACAGAGCCGCCTGCGCCGCCTTGGCCGCCGCCTATGCCCGCGCCGTAGGCGTCGTCGAGCAGCGCGCTGCAGGCGTTCACAACGCCGCCGTCGAGCAGGAAGCGCCCGCCCGCGCCGCCGCGCCCGCCGCCGATTCCTGCGCCGCAGCCGCCGCTGTACGCCGTGACGCCCGCGCCGCGAATCGTGATGCTGCCTGCGCTTTCCCCGTCGTTGCCGCCGATCCCCGCGCCGCCGATCTGTACGCCTGCGGCGGGGCTTGCGCTTATGGCGGTCAGCGTGTCGGAACCGCCTGTAATCGCATTGCCGATGTCGTTGAAAACGGTTTGCAGGTTGGAAAGATCCGTGATATCATAATATCCTCGGTTTTGGCATTCGCGAAGAAGATCCTTTCCCGCAGCCGGCGGCGAAACGCCGATGGTGTACATATCGTACTGTTGCATCAACTCTTTGGCGGTATCAGAAACCACTTGCGGGTGATGCGGCACACCGTCTGACAATAAGATCACAATGCCCTGATTTGCCGTCTTGCTCAATAATTTCTTTGCCGTGGGCAAGCCGAACGGATCTTCGTTTCCTCCGACCGCACTAATTGAGTTGATCGCATTGGTTAGAGCATCTATATCCGAACTGGATTCGATTTTTACGGTTGCCGTATCTGAGGATGTTACAAAAGAGATACGCGTATCGTTCCGCCCGTTCAAAACAGTCGTACAAAATTGAATAGCCGCTTCTTTTGTTTTGCTTATTCTGTCTCCGTACATACTGCCGGATACGTCAACGATCAGGACGATGTCTTTTTCCGCTTTGTTTGGCCTGTTGATGAAGCTGCCGTCGCCGAGGATCTCAAGCGACGCGGTTAGCGGCACGCGGATCCCCGCATAGGACGGACCGCTAATCAAACTGTTCTCCCCGGACAGACTGAGGGTGACGTTCGCGCGGTCACACAGGAAGAACGCGCATTTATCCTCGTTGAGGCTCCTGTTGATCGACAGCTTATCTATGACGATGTGCGCGCGGCGCGCGGACTTGACCGCGATGAAATCTTGCGTCGAGGCGCCCGTGATTACAATTGTATCGTCGGGCAGGATGAGATCCTGTTGCAGGGTGAAATTCGGCGCCCCGAGGACGAGCGTCCGGTTTTGCAGGATGAGAAGATCCGGATCCTGCAGGCCGGGATTCGCGGTCCAAACGCTTAGGGTTTCAACCGTCGATCCGTCATCGATGATGATGGGTCCCTGCGATATGTCAAAGGTGTAGCTCCGCCCCGCCGCGTGCGCCCAAGGCGCAAACGCGCAGGTGAGGCACAGGGCGAGCGCCGCGCCGAGCACGCACGCGAAAGCGAGACGCGCCGCAGCTGCCGCGCGCGCCGCAAAAGCCGTCTTTTCGATGTGAACCGCCATAGGCCGTCTCCTTTAAAACCCTCGCGCGCTATCGCACATAATACCAGGGTGTTCCGCCGCCCGTCGCGGGCGCGTCGGCGCGCCCGATCACGAAGAGCGAGAAATAATGAAGCGTAAGGTGCAGGGAACCGCTTTCGTAGGCGGACGCCATCGTTTCGCGCCGTCCGTGTTCGTTCAGATACCACGCGCCCGCGGATAAGCCGCCGGCATAGGGCAGGATTACGGTGACTTCACCGTTGAAACTGCCGACGCTGCGCGCGCCGACGGTCGCCGACAGCTCGTAGACGACATCGCCGTCCCACAGGGCGGCGCGGTACAACGCGCTCAGCGTTTGCATCTGCACGGGGCGAAAGCGGAGGTACAGCCGCGTGTCGTTGCCCTGACCCGCGATGTCGCGCGCCGCCTCCCGGCTCAGGCGCACGGTGCCGCGCGGCATGATGAACTCCACGTCGAGACCCTTGTTCGCGAAGTCGATCAAAGCCTGCCTTGGAAAGGCCGCCTCCGTGACGCCGTCCAATTCCGAAAGGTCGATGTCCGCCGTCCCGTCCTCCGAGGCGGAGACGATCTCCGCCGTCTTGCTCTGCGTCAGGCGCAGCGTCGCCGTCGTTCCGCTGATGCTGTACTCCACCCAAGCGCTGCGGTCTGCCGCCGGCAGTTGCGAGTACGACGGGATTGGCAGGCTCGGCCAAGCGGGATTGCTCGGAGCGGGGACGGAAGAGGCCGTACCGGACGGTCGCGGATGCTCGCCGATATAGGTACCCGCTATAAAAAGCTGTCCGCCCGTATAGAAAACGGCCTTGTTTCGGATCGTCCCATTGCCGTTGTCGAATCTCCAGTCATTGTAGATTGTTCCGTAATTCTCAATTTCACCTTTATTGATTAACGTGGTGTTGACGGAAACGCGCAGGGAAGCGCCCGCAGGCACGATGAGTTTGTCCGCGCTTGCGATTCTGTATTCGAGAACCGTGTCGGGCAGGCCGGCCTTGCCGACGTTGTACTGCAAGACGGTGTCGGGCAGGACGACATTGCCGACGACGCGGTCACCCGCAGCGGACTGCGTGAGGACGAGTTGGTTGCCGTGGCTGCCGTTCCCGTAGCCCGCGCCTATGTCTGCGCCGTTGCCGGGCGCGCCGGCGATGCCCGGTGCCCCGGAACTGCTTGCGGCGGTTATGGATCCATTGTAATCCGTGATGACGGTCGTGCCGCCCGCGCCGCGAAAGCCGCCGCCTATGCCTGCGCCGCGCCCGGTCGCGTTCGCGGAGCTGTAGACCGATATGCCGCCGCCGTTCGCCTTGAGATCCTCGTGGCAGTTGATCGCGACGATGCCGCCGTTCGCGTTCGCGCCGCCGCCCAGCCCCGCGCCCTCGCCCTCTCCGTTCCTCGAACTGAAAGCGGTGAGCTTCGGATAGCCGGCCGGCGCCCGCGACACGATTACGACCGTGCCGCCGACACCGTTATAGCCGCCGCCTATGCCCGCGCCCTGACCGACGCGCGCACTGTTGCTGCTGCCCGTATCCACATCGCCGCCGTCCATGACGAACCGGCCGCCCGCGCCGCCGAAGCCGCCGCCGATCCCCGCGCCGTAGCCGCCGCTGTAAGCCTTGACAGTGGCGCTGCGGACCAGTACGCTGCCCGCGTTCTCGCCGCTTGCGCCGCCGATCCCCGCGCCGTGGCTCGCGCTTGTCGCCGTCAATTGGAACGTGTTTTTGGGGTGGTTCGCGTCGAGGATTTCCAAGGACGCGCACGAAGAAAGCCCGGAGGCGCCGGCCGGCACCTCAAGGCCCGCGCGCCGTATGCCGCTGTTCAGCAGGCTGATGCCCCGGAAAAAGCTATGGCCGTCGTCGTCAAAATATTCTCCCTCATTCACGATAAGGCGCACGTTCGCGCCCGGGATCAGGGAAAAGGCGCAGGCGTTGTCGTCGGCGCTCACATTGATCGTTACTCCTTGCAGCTCAATCACCGTGAAGCGCGTGGTTTTGACCTCGATGCGGTTGTGGTCCGTGGTGCCGCGGATGACGATCCGGTCGCTCGAGGGATCGATGTTGTCCTGCAAGACATTGCCGTTGTTTCCGTTCAGCACGCGCACCGTATTTGCTGTAGAACCGTCCTCGACGACGACGGACAGATCTGTTATGTCATAGAGATGATCCGCCGCGAACGCGGACGCGCCGGAAGCGGACGCGAGCGCGAGGCCGAGGGCGAGCACCGCAGCCGTCATAAAGAGCGGCCTTTTAAATTTTTCTTTCAT
>JAITAX010000248.1 GCA_031283865.1 Eubacteriales Family XIII. Incertae Sedis bacterium | reverse complement strand
AGGTTAGCCAAAACTAATCCACCCCCATTATATATCCGATTTTGAACTTTGTAAAGACAGGATTTCGATTTTATGTAAAAAGCTTAGGCGCACGGGATCGTCACAATTCAGAGGTCGGTCTGCGGCGTCGAGAACCCGCGTTCTTTCACGGGCGGCAGGCGGCGGCGTTCACCTTGCACATGCGGCTTGCCAAATCACCCTTTATATGATCGCGCACAAAATCGAGCGCTTCAAACAGCTTCTCCCCGGCGAGACCCGTGTTCACGCCCATGCGTTCCGTCATATTCCACAGATCCTCCGTGGCGGTGTTGCCGGCGGCGCCCGGGGCGAAAGGGCAGCCGCCCAGCCCGCCGATGGATGTTTCAAACTCCGTAATCCCGCACTGCATTGCGACGAGGCTGTTCGCAAGGCCCGTCCCGCGCGTGTCGTGCAGATGCACCGCAAATTTCAATTCGGGAAATTCACTTCGCACAAGAGCGATCAGGGCCTCCGTCCGCATGGGGTCGGCGATGCCGATCGTGTCGCACAGAACCGCCTCTCTCACGCCGAGCGCGGCGCCTTTGTCGATCAGCGACAAAACCCTTTCGAACGGGATATCGCCCTCAAACGGGCAGCCGAAAGCGGTGGCCGCGTCGAGCCTGACGTTCATGTCCGGGAAAGCCCCCGTAATATCTTTCAGTCCCGCAATCGATTCGGCGACCGTTCTGTTCACATTGGCCCTGTTATGCGCTTCGCTGACCGAAATGACGACGCTGATCGTATTGATCCCGCAACGCGCCGCGTTCTCCGCGCCCCTGACGTTCGGAACCAAGGCATAGAACAGCAAAGAAGCGTCGCCCCGATATTTCTCTGTGATCGCGGAAGCCACGTCGGCGGAATCCGCGAGCCGCGGGATTGCCTTGGGATGTACAAAGGCCGTCAGCTCTATGTTTTTTATCCCCGCCGCGATCAATTTTTCGATCAACGTGAGCTTTATTTCCGTAGGCACGGAATCGGGCAGGTTCTGGAGGCCGTCGCGCGGCCCCACCTCGGCAATCGTGATTCTTTCGGGCAACTTCATCAGATGACTCCCTCCTGTTTCAGCAGGTCTATTTGCCCATCGTCATAACCGAGGAGTTCTTTGAATACTTCGTTGTTGTGCTGTCCCAAATCGGGGGACGGCCCTTTGGGTCCGACCTCCGTTTCGCTGAATTTGAAATGCGACCCCGTGACGCGCAGCTTGCCGATCCGCGGGTATTCGATCTCCGGGAACATTCCCCTGTCGCCCGCTATGTGCGCGTCCTCCGACGCCTGCTTGATGCTGTAGATGAAAGCGGCCGGGCAATCGTTGTTCAGAAGAAGGTCTACGATGTCCTGCGCGTTTTTCGTCAAGGTCCATTCCGCCACAATCGGACGAATCATCGCGTGATTTTCCACGCGCAGCCTGTTTGTCAGCATCTTGGGATGCTCGATGAGATCCGCTTTGTCCATCAATTTGCAGAGGATTTTCCAAACCTTATCGTTGGCGCAGCCGATGACGATGGTTTCACCGTCTTTCGTGGGAAAGGTATCGTAGGGGTAGGTGGACTCATAGCGGTTGCCGATCCGCTCCGGCAGTCTGCCCGTCGCGAAATAGATCTGATTGATGATCTGCATACTCGACACGAGCGTGTCCACCAGTGAAATATCGACTTTCTGCCCCAGACCCGTCAGATCCCTGTATCTGAGGGCGGCCAGAATGCCGCAGGCGAGCGAAATGCCCGCCATCGCGTCGGAAATCGGTCCGCCCGTTCTCGTGGGCGGCCCGTCCGGCCAACCCGTGACGCTCATAATGCCGCTCATGGCCTGTCCCACGATATCGTAACCCGCCCGTTTGGAATACCTGCCGTAATGTCCGAAGCCCGAAATGCAGCCGTACACGAGCCGCGGATTGATCTCTTTCAGAATCTCATAGCCAAGCCCGAGCTTCTCCATCGTTCCCGGCCTGTAATTCTCCGTGACGACGTCCGCCTGTTTGATAAGATCGATGAAGATTGCCTTGCCCTTTTCGCTTTTCAGATTGAGCGTGATTCCTTTTTTGTTGCGATTCATATTTTTGAAATATACGCTTTCGCCCTCGATGAAAGGCGGAAACGCGCGCGTATCGTCGCCCGAGCCGGGGACCTCCGCCTTGATGACCTCCGCGCCCATATCCGACAGAATCATCGTGCAGTAAGGGCCTGCGAGCACCCTCGTGAGATCGATGATCCGCAGACCTTCCAGTGCATTCGTAATCATAATTGCCTCCATTGCGGCCTACCGACCGCCGACGCTGTTGTGCAGGTATCCGATGAGTCCGCCCGCCTCGATAAGCTCGAAGATATGCGCGGGGATCTTGCCGCACCGATAACATTCGTTCTTGGATATATTCTCTATCGCGCCCAGCTCGAGATCGATCACAAGCGCGTCGCCCTCTGAGATTTTATCCGCTTCGGGACATTCAATCGCCGGAATGCCGAGGTTGATGCAGTTGCGATAGAAAATTCTCGCGAAAAAACGGGCAATCACGACCTCTGTGCCGAGGTATTTCAAAGTGAGCGGCGCCGTTTCCCGGCTTGAGCCGGATCCCAGATTCGCGCCGGCCACGAAGATCGAATGATCCTTTGCCTTGACGTGAAAATCCGGGTCCACGGCGCGCATCGCATGAACAGCCGCATCCGCGATGGACAGCTCCATATATTGCGGGGGCGAAATGATATCCGTATTGATGTTGTCCCCGTATTTCAACGCTTTGCCTTTTATGATGCGTTCCATAATCCCCTCTCTTCAGGCAAATTCCGAAACCCCCGCCGCGCGCCGGGCGGCACACAGAGGGTTTTCGGAGAGCGCCTTTACAAATATTCGCGCGAATCCGCTATCCTGCCGGCCAGCGCAGCCGCCGCAACGGACAGCGGTGAACCCAGGTATATTTCCGCGTCCTTGCTGCCCATGCGCCCGATAAAATTTCTGTTGCTCGAAGAGATGCAGCGCTCGCCCGCGCCGAGCAGTCCCGAATGCAGGCCCACGCATACGCCGCAGGTCGGTGCCAGTATGACGGCGCCCGCCTCTGCCAAGACGCCCAGCACGCCCTCTTTCTCAGCCGCTTCCCATATTTCCTGCGACGCGGGGGAGACCAGAAACCGGATCCCGTCGGCTTTTCGCCTGCCTTTCACCAAATTCGCCGCGATTCGCAGATCGTGCAGCCTGCCGCCCGTACACGATCCGAGATAGGCTTGGTCTATATCCGTACCCCGCACGTCGCGGACGTCGAAAACATTGTCGACCTCGTGCGGGCAGGCGATCATCGGCGCGAGCGTTCCCGCGTCAAAATCGAAACTTTCACAATAGACCGCGTCCGCGTCGCTCGTTTCCGCTCTGTGGGTTTCGGCAAGCTTTCCGTTCAGAAAGGCCTCGGTCTTCGCGTCGCATTCCATAAGTCCGGCCTTTGCGCCCATTTCGACCGCCATGTTCGCGATTGCCATGCGCTCGTCCACGGGCAGTTTGCTTATGGCGGTTCCGACGTATTCCACCGCCTTATACGTCGCGCCCGCATGGCCGATCATCCCGATGGTTTTCAGCGAGAGATCCTTTGCCATAACGCCCGCCGGGAGTTCGCCCGACCATTCGACGCGAATCGTTTCAGGCACGCGCAGCCACGTCTTTCCCGTGACGAGAACCCCCAGCATCTCGGTGGAGCCGACGCCCGTGGCGAACGCGCCGAGCGCGCCGCCCATGCAGGTGTGGGAATCCGTTCCGAGAACGACGGATCCCGGGCTGACGAAACCCCGTTCGGCCATGATCTGATGGCAGGGACCGACAAATTCAAAATAGTTGCGAATGTTGTGGGCGGCGGCCCAATCCCGCGTGAATTTCACGATTTCGGCCTGCTTGACGCTCGCCGGCGGCGTGTAGTGATCGGATATGATGACCACCTTGTCCGCATCCCAAACCGCATCGCCGAACGCTTTCAAACCCTCGGCGATCTCCACCCTCGGGCCCAAGATGTCATCCATCATCGCCCGATCAACATCAACCCACAGTATATCGCCGGCGGACGCCGCATCCTTGCCGGCGGCGCGGGCCAATATCTTTTCCGACATCGTTTTGCCCATAGGCTTGATTCGTCCCTCCCTTTTCAATTGTTGACAACCTCGGACGGCGCGCGTGTGACCGCTGCGCGCAAGTGTCCCGCGCTATTTTTCGATTGCGGACTTTCTGACGTAAACAACGCCCTCCATGATCTTGCGCGCCGTGCGACCGACCGCAATCTTCTCGATGATCACCCCGTCCCCGGCCGGCCGGCAGCGTTTCTCGACGTCGATTACGCCGCCCGGATGCCCGATCCGAAGTACGGAGGCCGTGCGCGCGCCGGCGCGCATCAGGCGATCCACGATGCTGCCCGGCGTCATCGCGGCTGCGGCTGTGCAAACCGTTCCCGTAACGGGATAAGCCTTGTGCATTCTGTGCATGAAGATCAGCCGTGACACGATGTCTGCATCCGTCTCGCCGACCTCTGCGCCGTTCAAGCCTCTGTAGGAGGCCGGGGGAGAGACGATCGCGAAGAACGGGTTGTAGGGGCTTTTGTCCGCAGCGTCCGCGGGGTCTTGCACCAAACCGAAGATCACCGCGGCCTTTGCGCGTATCTTTTCGACCGAGGCCATGAGTTTTGCGTTCCCCTCGATCTCAGCGGGGCTTTCCGTCCCGACGAGGCCGAGCGAGGAGGCCGCTATAAAGACGAGGGGATTGCCTGCGTCCGCAAGGGAAACCTCAAAGGCGCCCTCATCCGTTTCAATCACGTCCGTCGCGTTCCCCGTGGGCAGCAGCTTGCCCGTGAAAGCGCCGACGGTGTCCGACCAATCCATGCCGATTCGCGCGCCCGTCCCCGGCACCCCATCGATGCCGTATGCGCCCTCGACGGCGGCTTTGCCGCCCGACACGGGTACCTCCGCCGTCAGGATTTTTCCGCTGTTCGTCAGGTGGATGCGCACCGTTGTAAACGGCTCCGCCGCAAAAACCAGCCCCGCGTCGATCACAAAAGGACCCACAGCGGACGAAATATTCCCGCAATTCCCCTTGTAGTCGATGAAATCCGCATCGATGCCGACCTGTCCGAAAGTATAATCCACATCGGCTGCATCGATTGTCGCGGGCGCGATGATCGCCAGCTTGCTCGTGAGCACGTCCGCGCCGCCCAACCCGTCGATCTGGCGGATGTCGGGACTGCCGAAGATCGCCGAAATCGTCCTGTCCCGCAAAACGGGGTCTTTCGGCAGCTCATTGTCCATGATAAAGACGGCCTTGCTCGTACCGCCGCGCATGATCGCGCATTTGATGGGAACGGACTCTGTATTCATCGCGTTTGTCCTTTTTTGCAAACAGCCAAGGCGGGGGTGGATTGAGCCGCACTCTGCCTTGGCGGAGGAGGGGGGGGGATATATCGATTCAATAGTGATGGAAGCAAATTTTGTGCCGGGGACAAACGATCTTGCAGCAAAGCGCAGGACAGTGCGGCAGCGCTTCGCCGCGAGGTGACCGGGCTGCGGGGAACAAGCCGGATCCAAGGGCGGCGGCATTGCAGGAAAGTAAAGCCCGGGACAAAATGCTTCCATCTCTGAACTTTGATTTTCAAATATGAAATGCACATGTATCAATCGGAATCCCGGCCTCTATGCAGAAAACTGCGGCGTATGATCCGTCGTCAGAAGATATTTCGGATTGCGGTTTCTTAAACCTCCTTTGGATATCAGGGTTTTGCGAAATGTTTTTTGCACTATTCACGCCACTTTTCAATCGCTTTTTTCAACAGGCGTCCGGATATCGCCAAGATCTCTTTCAAGTCTTCCGGTCTCGCGTTGTCCATGTGCACGCCGGCCGACGCGACAACCGCACAAGCGAATTTTCTGCAGAACGCCTCCGCAAACAAGACGGACAAAGCATCGTCCTTATGCCCCAAAACATTGTATACCGAAGTGGTGCAGGACGGTCTCCCGGACCCGTCCCGGCTTTCGCGCGGCAGGCAGATCGCCACGCTGCCGATATGCGGGGTTCCGCCGCCCCCGATGTATATTTGAATGTCGTTTCCCGCGCCCAAAATCAGTGTTTCAATGCGAAAGTGATTTTCTCCCTCGGACAGGCTCACGGTGCGAAGCATTTTTCTTTGCTCGGTCATTCGAATCAACCGCCCCATCTTTTGAGATCGTCGACAGGCAAGCCCATATGATCCAAAACGCGTCCGACGGTCCGGTCGATCAGTTCGTCGATTGTGGCCGGTTTCGTGTAGAACGCCGGAGACGGAGGCATCACCGTGGCGCCGGCTCTCGTCACTTTCAGCATATTCTCAAGGTGTATGGCGCTCAGAGGGGTTTCCCGCGTCAACAGTATGAGCTTTCTTCGCTCTTTCAGGCAAACGTCGGCGGCCCGCATTATGAGATTCTCGCTGAAGCCCGAGGCGATGCCGGCCAGCGTTTTCATGCTGCACGGCGCCACCGCCATGGCGTCGATGAGAACAGAACCGCTTGAAATACGGGCAGCCATGTCTTTTTCGTCGTGGCAAAACCGCGCAAGCGCCTTTACTTCCTCGAGCCGCTTTCCCGTTTCGTTCGCAATCGTGTATTCGCCCCAAGCGCTGACGATCAAATGCGTTTCAACATCCGCCATGGCACGCAGCGCCTCAAGGAGTCTCACCCCGTATACGGCGCCCGAGGCACCGCTTATCCCCACGATTATCCGCATTCCCGCACCTCTCTCCGCAGAACCCGACAGAGCCGGAACGGCTTCCGGCTCTGTCGGACAAGAACAATCCATAACGCGGCAACATTTCGCAATGTCTTCCAACAAAAATACTCTTAACTTTTGCAAAGTCTGCTCGCACCAAACGCCGGCGACCGGAACGATTATGTACAAGACGCGAATCCCGCTGACCAAATGGTTCGCGGCAATGTCTTCGTCGCCGAGGACAAGCGCAGACTCAAGGCCGTGGCTTTGAAGAAGCGGATAGGCGTGCCGTACCTCACAGCTATATGTACGGTACTTAAAACAAGTCCCTCTTTTGTTTCAAACATATGCACCGGTATGCGGATGAGGCACATACGGTTCTTCCAATAAACGTATTTCTTCGTCTGAAAGGGTTAAATCCAATGCTTTCAG
>JAITAX010000226.1 GCA_031283865.1 Eubacteriales Family XIII. Incertae Sedis bacterium | reverse complement strand
TTCAAGCCGAACGCGCAGATCACGCAGGAGGGCTTTCTGCGCTATCTGTACGCGCCGGAGCAGCGCTACTACAGCGACGCGGACGCGTTCTACAGGATGCTGGCGGATCGCGGCGTGGTTAAGGCCGGCGAGCGCGACGAGGCCGCCGCGCTGACGCGTTACGACGCGGCGAAATTCGCGGTCCGCTATCTCGGGCAGCAGCGGATCGCCGAGCATCCCGAGGTGTTTGTGAATCTGTACAAGGATGAGCTGTCCGCGGAATACAGGGGTTACGCGGCGGTTGCACACGCGCTTTCGATCATGCGGGGCGATGCGGCCGGCAATTTCGGCGGCGCGCGCATACTGACGAGGGCAGAGGCCGCAACAGTGATATTCCATATATTAGAAGTGCAATAGAATCGCGCACCTGCGCCAAGACAATGAGCAAAAGGGGGATAAAAAAATGAAAGAAAATGGGAACAACAAGAAGAAACGCATAAAGGAATACGGCGTGGACGCGCTTTTTTTGTGCGCGGGCTGCGCCGTCGGCGCCTGCGCCACGATGTCCGTCATGATACCGAACGGCTTGACGGGCGGCGGCATTACGGGTTTGGTTCGCATACTGCAGAGCTTTTTTCCTATGGTTAATTTTTCGGTCATGTATTACGGATTTTCCATCGTGATCTGGCTGGCCTGCCTCATATTTCTCGGATTCAAGGAGGCGCGCAAGATCCTCGTGATGACCGTCATCTATCCGCTGTTTCTCTTCGCGTTTGAATATCTCGACATACGCTTTCTCGAAGAGAAAGACGTGATCCTTGCGGCGGTCTACTGCGGCATCTTCTACGGCATATGCAACGGTCTCGTCTTTTCGCGGGGTTTTTCGTTCGGCGGCGCGGACACGGTCGCGAAGATCCTCAGCAAGCGCTTGCTGCCGCACATCAGCATCAGCAAACTGCTGCTCTGCATGGACGTCGTCGTCATACTGGCCTCCGGCTTCGTGTTCGGCCGGAACATAGCCCTGTACGCCATCATCACCTCAATCATACTGGCCCGCGTTACGGACTACGTGCTCTACGGCTTCGAGACGCGGATCGTCAAGGTCGAGATCATCTCCGACAAGCACGAAGAGATCTCGGACTATATCATCAACGACATCGAACGCGGGGTGTCCTCATCCCTGATCCGCGGCGAATATACGGGAACGGAGCGCAGGATGATGGTTACGCTGTGTTCGCCGCGCGAAAGTATGCTGATCCGCGCCCGCATCTCCAAACTGGACAGAAACGCGCTGATTACGGTGATTCACGCGGATTCCGTCTGGGGGAAAGACGAGGATTTCAGGAATATAGAGGGAGAATAACGCGAGGGGGACGGTCCGAAACTGCCGGCAAAGGCAGCGGTCAGGGACTGTCCCTTTTTTTGTTCCCTCCCTGTATCCCCCGGCCGGCGCCCGCGTTTCGTAAATTCCGTAAATTCTTTGTCGTTCGTAAATTCCACGTTCATCCATGTTCGTAAATTCCACGTTCGTAAATTCCTTGTTGACACAATTCTATATCTGTTATATGATATCTATATCAGATATAGGAGGTGTTGAAGTGCTGATAAAAGTAGATATCTACGCGGAGAAACCGATTTATGAGCAACTGCGTGACAACATAATCTTGGGCATAGCGTCGGGACAGTTGGCGGAGGGCGAATCGCTGCCGTCTGCCCGAAACCTCGCCGCCGATTTGGGCGTGAACTTCCACACGGTCAACAAGGCTTATGACATCCTGCGCGGCGCCGGGTACATCTTGATGAACAGGCGTACAACGGCGATTGTCGCGCCTAAGAAGACAGGCGGCAATCTATCCGCAATCCTCGTCGAAAAACTTGCAATGTGTGCGGCGGAGGCCATTTGCGACGGCCTTGATGAAAACGCGTTCGCCTGCGCCTGTGCGAAGAATTACAGGAAGATTAAAGGGGGAATATTCAATGGGTGCGTTTAATGTTTTCCTGTTCGTCACGAATATCTGCGTTGTCTTGCTGTGCGGTGCATTGCTGCCGATAATGCCGATGCTGACACGCAAATCATTCCTGTTTGGTGTTAAAGTGCCGCCGGAGGCGCAGAACACCGACGAAGCAAAGGCGTTGAAACGCAACTATGTCGCGGTTGCGACAACCGGCGGCCTAATCGTCCTCGCGGCTTCCGTATGGCAATATACGGCCGCGCCGAATTACACGATATTCGCCGTGATGTTCTCCCCGTTCGCCCTGATTGCGGTGCAATTCGCCGCGTTCGTGCCGAATCACGGAAAGGCGCTGAGATTAAAAACAAGGCTTGGCTGGAGCGTTGCCGAGATAAAATACGCGGACACAAAAACGTCGTTTACGCGCGGAAATTTGTCCGCCATGCCGCACTTTTGGTACGTCACGGCGCTAATCATTGCGTTCGCATCGTTTGCCGTCGCGTTGGCGCGGTACCCTGCGCTGCCCGACCCGATACCGACACATTGGGATCTTAATATGGCACCGGACGCGTGGTCCTCGAAATCGCTTGGCACGGTGCTGCTCATGCCTCTTTTCAATATTGTCACGGTTGCGATTATGTGGCTGACGGGAGCGCTTATCGAAAGAGCAAAACTGCAAATAGATCACAAGGAACCGTCGAAGTCTTTCGCGCAACACAAGAAATACCGCCGCCTTATGGGACATGGAATCGGAATCTTGGCTGTGGCGCTTGCGGCGATGTTCCTGATTTTGGGTTTGCAAACCGTCTTCGTCGGGTTCACGGCGTCCATAGGGTTGATTTTGGGAATTGTCATTGCGCCGAGTATCCTCGTCTGCGCCATCGCCGTGAGAGCGGGGCAGGGCGGCACCTTGCTTAAAGTGAATGCGACGGAAATAACTGCCGCCGCCAACGGCGATACCGCGAGCAGCAGCGTCATGAGCGACGATAAATACTGGGTGTGGGGATTGTTTTATCACAACCCCGAGGACCCCGCCTGTTTCGTCGGCAATCGTTTCGGCGGCAATATCGGATTTAACTATGCGCGTCCGGCTGTGAAAATCGGCGCGGCAATCGGCATTGCGGCAATTGCGGCCTGCTATGTTTGGGTAAAGGATGTGCCCCTCAATGTGCGGTTCCCTGTCGAAACGGCTGTAACCGTCGGCGCGGAGTTCCCGCTTGACGGCATTTTAACCCTGCCGGGCGGTGACGGAAAAGTCCCCGCCGTCGTGCTCGTCCACGGTTCCGGCCCGAGCGACAAGGACGAAAGCGCATACGGCATAAAGGCATTCAAAGACATATCGGATTTTCTCGTCGCAAACGGAATCGCCGTATTGCGCTATGACAAACGCACCTACGCCCACGCCGCGAAGCTTTCGCAAGACATCGCGGCAATCACGGCGGAAAGCGAAACGATTGAGGACGCGATTCTCGCGGGGCAGTTGCTCGCGCGGGATGAGCGCATTGACAGCGCGAAGATATTTGTCGTCGGCCACAGTCTTGGCGGTATGCTCGCGCCGCGCATTGTCGATGAATCAAACGGCGTGTTTGCCGGAGCGGTGATTATGGCGGGAAGTCCGCGCAGCTTTCTCGATATAATCTACGACCAAAATATGTATTTCATCTCGCTTGCCGACCCGTCCGAGCGCGACGCTTTAATCAAGAAAGTCGAGGACGCAAAACCGTATTACGGTATGCCGCAGGCTTATATCGACGAAATGGATGCGCATCCGGTAAAAGAGTATCTGCTGTCAACGGACAAGCCGTTTCTGATTTTGCAGGGCGGCAAAGATTTTCAAGTTTCGCCGGACAAGGATTTTGAGGAATATAAGCGGCTTGCCGGCGGCAGGAGCAATTTTGAATTTCGGCTGTACGGCAATCTTACTCACTTTTTCACGGTGTCGACTGTGAAACCCCCGACGACCGAGGATTATATCGCGGGAGCGCATGTTGACACAGCGCCGCTTGCGGACATTGTAAGGTGGATTCAGGAAAGATACTGATACAAGGGGCGCAAGGGACATGACACAGTAACGCGAGCGGGGGGCGATCCGAGATCGCCCCCCCGCTCGCGTTAAAGAAAAAGCCGGATCTGTCGAAATAATATCCGATGGTTCATAATACTTTACCGAATAGAGAAGGTATGCATTATGCAAACGGCGGACCGGAGAGAAGGAGAGGCGATTTGAGCGACAGCGGACAAAAGGACATCGGGCACAAGGACGGGCGGCATCTGCTGCAGCGGGTTCCGCCGGAGTTGCGCGAACAATTCGAGAACCGGCGGATCGATACGAACGTCAACCGCATGTACGTCTTTTCGATCTACGTGATCGTCCTGCAGATTGCGCTCAACCTGCTGAACATCCTGAAACCGAGCGGCGGGCAAAACTACGAGGCGGCGGGCGGGCAACCGGTCGATATCTTGTACTACGTGCTTCTGTCCTTGGCCACGCTTGTGATCGGCCTTCTGTTCTTTTTCCTGCTGTCGCGCGCGCGGAAGAATAAGATCGCGAGCCGCGGCGTCAAGGCTGTCCTCGTGAACGCGTTCCTCTATCTCTACTGCGCGATTCAGCTTGCGTTCTGCACCTTCAACATCCTGTCCGCGGGCGGCGTCAACAGCTATATCATAACGGTTCTGATCCTCAGCACGGTTCCCGTAATCAGACCCTTGCAGAGCCTGATCAGCATCTGTCTTTCCTTTCTCTACATATGCGCGGCGATGTACATCGCCCGCGACATATCGCAGATGTGGAATTCGATCATGCTGACCGACATGTGGACGAATCTGATCATCATCACGGGCCTGTCCGCCTGCGGCTCTGTGTTTCTGTACGACATGTACGTATCGAACTTCCTGCAGAGCGTCACGCTCGAAAACAGCAACCGGGAACTGACGGCCATGGCGAATACGGATCAGATGACGGGCG
>JAITAX010000194.1 GCA_031283865.1 Eubacteriales Family XIII. Incertae Sedis bacterium | reverse complement strand
TCCGTGTCGTCGCCGATGATCTTGATGGCGGTCTTGTTCGCGCCGACGGTGCCGTCCGCGCCGAGACCCCAGAATTTGCAGTTGATCGTACCCGCAGGCTCGCTCGTGAGCAGCGGGTCGTAGCGCAGGGAGCTGTGCGTCACGTCGTCCTCTATGCCGACCGTGAAATTGTTCTTGGGCGCGGCATTCTCAAGGTTTTCGTAGACCGCGACGACCATGCCGGGCGTCGTGTCCTTGGATCCAAGTCCGTAGCGGCCCCCGTACACCTCGGGCGCGTTTTCCCCGCCGTAGAGCAGCGTCTTCAAATCTTGGTAGAGCGGATCGCCCAAGGCGCCCGGCTCTTTCGTCCGGTCGAGGGCGCAGAGCCGCTTCACGGTCTTAGGCAGCACGGACAGGAAACTTTCGCCGACGAAAGGCCTGTAGAGCCTGACCTTAATCAGGCCGACTTTCCTGCCTTTCTCGAGCAGCTGCGCAAGGGTTTCTTCAATCGTTTCACAGACGGAACCCATCGCGACGACAACGTTTTCGGCGTCGGGCGCACCCACGTAGTCGAAAGGCTTATAGGCGCGGCCCGTCAGTCTGCCGATTGCCTCCATGTATTCCGAGACGACGGCGGGCAGCCTGTCGTAGAACGGATTCGCGGCCACGCGCGCCTGAAAAAATATATCGGGGTTCTGCGCCGTGCCGCGGATCACGGGGTGTTCGGGATTCAGCGCGCGATCACGGAAAGCCTGCACCGCGTCATAGTCAACCAGACCGGCGAGATCGTCATAGTCTATCGTTTCGATCTTCTGCACCTCGTGCGAGGTCCGAAACCCGTCGAAGAAGTGCAGGAAAGGCACGCGCGACCGTATGGCCGACAGATGCGCGACGGCGCCGAGGTCCATCACCTCCTGCACCGAGCTTGAGGCCAGAAGCGCGAAGCCCGTCTGCCGCACCGCCATGACGTCCGAGTGGTCGCCGAAGATACAGAGCGCGTGCGCGGCCAAGGTGCGCGCGCTGACGTGAAAGACCCCGGGCAGCAACTCCCCGGCGATCTTGTACATATTCGGAATCATCAGCAACAGGCCCTGCGAGGCCGTAAAGGTCGTCGTCAGCGCGCCCGCCGCCAGAGAGCCGTGCGCGGCGCCGGCGGCGCCGGCCTCCGATTGCAGCTCCGCGACGCGCACCGTCTGACCGAATATGTTCTTTCTGCCGTATGCGGCCCATTCGTCCGCCACCTCGGCCATCGTGGACGAGGGCGTGATCGGATAGATCGCGGCCACCTCCGTAAAGGCATACGATACATAGGCTGCGGCTGTGTTGCCGTCCATTGTTTTCATCTTAGACATTTGTAAAAGACCTCCTCATTATCTCAACAAATCATGCCCGCCCGGCTGCGCGAAAGGACAGGCGTCCGCATATCTCCTGCGCGATCCGGTCCAGCGGCAACTGCTTAGCCACCGCCCCTGTATTGTAAGCGACCATCGGCATACCGTAGACGACGCAACTCGCTTGGTCTTGCCCGATGGTGTAGGCGCCGTTTTGCCGCATCTTCAGCATACCTTTCGCGCCGTCGGCGCCCATGCCCGTCAAAATGACGCCGATCGCGTCACTTCCGGCGGCATCGGCCACCGAATCAAACAGAAAATCCACCGAGGGCCTATGCCCGCTGACTTTCTCCATATCGAGCAGCCGGACGGTGTAGCCTCCCGGCCCTTTTACAAGCTTCATCTGACGTTCGCCGCCCGGCGCCAAGAGCGCGAGCCCCGGCCTGACGGCGTCGTTGTCCTCCGCCTCCCGCACCTCGAAAGCGCAGGCTTTGTTCAGGCGCTCGGCGTAGAGCTTCGTGAAACCGCCCGGCATGTGCTGCACCATGACCGTGCCGGGGATCTCCGCAGGCAGCTTCGTCAGCACGTTGAAGATCGCTTCCGTGCCGCCCGTGGACGCCCCGATTGCGAGCAGCTGCCGCCCGTCCGCCGCCCGCGCGATGCGCAGCAGCGCCCTGCCGTCGACCTGCTGCGGCCCGGCCGCGAGCCGCGCCTGCGGAGCGAACTTGAACTTGGCCGCCACGTCGAGACCCGCCGCGATCTTGATCTTCGCGATCATATCCGCCGCGTAGGCCACCATCGCGCCCGGCTCCGCGACGGGCTTCGCAACGAAATCGACCGCGCCCGCGGCGATGGCGTCAAAGACGGCGGCGGCCAGCGAACTGCTCACGATGACGGGCAGCGGATACTGCGGCAACAGGCGCCGCAGAAAATCGATGCCGTTCATCTTAGGCATCTCGACGTCGAGCGTCATGACATCGGGATTCAGCGCGATGATCTTGTCGCGCGCATCGAAAGGATCCGCCGCCGTCCCGACGACCACAATATAGGAATCCTTCCTCAATTCCCGCGCAAGCGCCTCGCGAAACAGCATGGAATCGTCAACAATCAAAACCTTGATATTCGGCATCATAATTTTTTACCTGCGTCAAACCCGCAGTCCCGCAGCCTCGCAGCCTCGCGACGGCGGGAAGCACACTGCGAAAAAACGCCTACGCATCCTCACTCGGCATAGGTATGCCGGAAAACTCATCTCCCAAAAGCAACTTTTGACAGTCCAAAAGCAACTGCACCTTTCCGTTGATCTTCCCGATACCCATGATGTATCTGTTCTCGAAGCCCATGCGGTTCGCCGGGGGGGCCGCGATGTTGTCATTCTCAATCGTCAGCACCTCGTCCACGTTGTCCACGATCAAACCCACGGAGATGTCGCTGATTTCGACCACGATCACGCAGGTCCTGTCGTCGTATTCCGCGGCTTCCTTGCCGAACTTCAGCCGCACGTCTATAACCGGAATAATCTTGCCGCGCAGATTTATGATGCCCTTTATATACGTGGGGACATTGGGTACAATCGTGATGGACTGGATGCCGATGATCTCCACAATGTATTCGATCGGCAAGCCGTAGACGTCGCTCGCCAAGCTAAAGGTGAGAAAGCGCCCGCGCAGCGTATCCTCCTCCTGCAAATCTTCCTTTATTTCTTCAAAATTCTCAGCCATTTGCATATT
>JAITAX010000143.1 GCA_031283865.1 Eubacteriales Family XIII. Incertae Sedis bacterium | reverse complement strand
TCAAAAAACCCGAAGATGTGTTCGACTACGTCATGACGGGCGCCGTCGAGCGGGAAAACAAGGCCGCGCTCGCATTTTTGCGTCTCGTGCGATTCGCGTGGCTTCACGGAAGACGGCTGCGCGCGCGCGTCCGCCGCGCGCGTTCTTTCCTCGCCGCGCGCGTTGCCGCCGCCGACAAGACCCTCATGGCCGCCTCCGACCGGGCCTGGGTCGCGACGGTGCGCTCCGCGATCTGCTGCGCGGCGGGACTGCTCGCTTTCGCGCGCGCCCTGCGCCGCACGTGGCGCTGGATCTGCCTCTTCTCGGACGTGCACAAGCGGGCCTTGCTCACGGCCTCGGCCCTCTGCTTGGTCCTCGCGGTCTGCGCCGTTTCCTCCGTCAACCGGAACTCGGCCTACGCCTATATGTACAACGGCAAGACGCTCGGCGTCGTCAACGACAAAAAGACCGTCTACAGCGCCGTGCGGCTCGTGGGCGACAAGCTTTCGCAAGCCTACGACGCGGAGATCGACATAGACGAAACGCGCGACATCAGCTTCAAGCGCGTTTTCGGAATCAAAGGCCCCGTGGATTCGCCGGACGACGTGCTGAACAATCTGACCTACATGAAAGACATGAAAGTCAAGGGTTACACGCTCGTGGCCGACGGCAAGACCATCGCGACGTTCGAGAGCGAAACGACGGCGCGGGGATTTTTGCGGAACGTGCAGGACCAATTCCTGAGCGACTTGGGCGGCCGCACGGAATACACGCAGGTGAGCTTCGCGGAAGATATCCGCGTCGATGAGACAGACACCAAGCTCGCCTATCTCAAAAAACCCGAAGATGTGTTCGACTACGTCATGACGGGCGCCGTCGAGCAGAGATATCATTCCGTGGAGAAAGGGCAGACGCTGTCCGGCATCGCCGCGAGCTACGGGCTGGGCCTCTCGGAGCTGATGACGATGAATCCGGACGTCGTCCCGGAGCGCCTGCAAATCGGGCAGCAGCTCAAGCTTGAGCGCATCGTGCCGCTGCTGACGGTAAAGACCACGGAGGTGGCGACCTATATCGAGGAAATCCCGTTTGACATAGCCTATGAGAACAACGCGTCGATGTTCAAGGGCGAGCAGACCGTGCGGCTGGCCGGCACGAAAGGGGAACGGCAGGTCACGGCCGAGATCATACGGGAAAACGGCCTTGAAACCGGCAAGAACGAATTGGAATCCCTGACCTTGGCGGAGCCTACGGCGCAAATCGTGCTCGTCGGCACGAAAGATCCGCCGCCGCTGATCGGCACGGGCAGCTTCCAATATCCGACGCGCGGCAGGCTCACCTCCCGCTTCGGCACGAGATGGGGCCGTATGCACAACGGCATCGATCTCGCCGCGTCGAGCGGCACGTCGATTCGCGCCGCGGACGGCGGCAAGGTCATCTTCGCGGGCTGGAACGGTTCCCTCGGCTATCTTGTCAAGATCGACCACGGCGCGGGCCGCGAAACGTGGTACGGGCATTGCAGCAAACTGTTCGTAAAGGCGGGCGACAAGGTCTATCAGGGCCAGCACATCGCCAACGTCGGCAACACGGGAAACAGCACGGGTGCGCACCTGCATTTTGAGGTACACATAAACGGCACAGCCAAAAACCCGTTGAATTATCTGTGAGAAAAGCGGAAAGGCGAAACAATGGATGCGAAAAAGGTTCTGATCGTTGAGGATGAGAAATCCATTTCCGATATCATTCAATTCAATCTGAAAAAAGAGGGCTTTGAGGTAGACACGGCCTACGACGGCGAGAGCGGCCTCGAAAAGGCGTTGAACGGCAAACCCGATCTCATCCTGCTCGACGTCATGCTGCCGGTCATCGACGGCTTTGAAATCTGCAAAAAAGTCCGCGAAACGAGTTCCGTGCCCATCCTGATGCTGACGGCCAAGGAGGAAGAGGTGGACAAGGTCCTCGGGCTCGAACTCGGCGCGGACGACTACATCACGAAGCCTTTCGGTATGCGGGAATTGATCGCGCGGATCAAGGCCAACTTCCGGCGCTTGGACCTCGACGACAATGACAAGGCCGACCCCGAAAACGTGCGGGAATTTGGCAAGCTCTCGATAGATATGAACCGCTACGAGGCCCGCAAGAACGGAGAGCCGCTGGAGCTGACGCTGCGCGAGTTTGAACTCTTGCAGTATCTCGCGAACAAGGAAAACAAGGTATTCTCGCGCGAACAACTGCTTTCCGACGTCTGGGGCTACGAGTATTTTGGCGACATAAGGACGGTGGACGTCACGGTGCGGCGGCTTCGCGAAAAGCTGGAGGACGACTCCGGCAACCCCAAGTACATCATGACGAAAAGAGGGATAGGCTACTATTTCAGGCGGCCGTAAGCCATGGCGGGCAGGAAGATTTGGAGCAGCATCCGCTGGAAGATCGTCTTTATCTACATTCTGCTGGTTTTCATAGCGACCGCGATCATCGGCGTCTTCATTATGAGCCAGCTCGAGGCCTATTACAACGAAACCACCGCCTCCAACCTGCGAAAGACCGTCAGCGAAACGACGATTTTGGCCTCGATTGCGTCCTACGGCGACTTGGCCGCGCATCGCGATGAGATTCAGACCGGCCTCGACGCCTGGGCGCGGACGCTGCAAAATGAGATATTCGTGGTGGACCGCGGCTGGGACATCGTCGCGGCCACGAACGAGTACAAGGGCCGCAGCGCGCACGGCGTGCTCGAAGAAACGCTGATCTTCAAGGCGCTGAACGGGGAATACGAGGAATACGGCGAATACGACGCCACCTATTCCCGCGACGACGAGGAAATTCCCACGAAGAGCATGGCTTTTCCGATTGTCGACGAGACCGGCGGCATCCGGGGCGTCCTGTATTTCAGGACGGACATGAGCGGCGTGCAGGAGACGATCAGCGAAGCCAAACTGATCTTCGTGCGGGCCATGGCTCCGGCCTTAGTCATAACCGCGATTCTCGGCTTCCTGATCGCGCGCAGCATCACCGTCCCGATCAACGACGTGACGCAAAAGGCCGAAAAGATGGCGCAGGGCGATTTCAGCCAAGAGGTCAGCGTCAAATCCGACGATGAGATAGGCCGGCTCGCGGAGATGTTCAATCTGCTGCGCATAGAGCTTGACCGCACGCTCTCCGAGATGTCGAGCGAGAAGAACAAGCTCGAAGCCATACTGAAAAATATGGCCGACGGCCTGATTGCCATAGACCTGTCGGGGCACATCATGCACGCGAATCCCGCCGCCAGAGAGATGCTGAAGTTCGGCGAGGAGGACATAGAAAACAAGCATTACGACCGCATCATCGAAAAATACACGGAGAACCTGCGCCTGAAAGACATCGTGCGCAACTGCACGAACGGCGCGGCCATGGACGTATTCGTATACGGCGGCGCGACCTACACGATCCGCTACGACCGCTTTCAGGACGAAAACGGCGCGGACATCGGCATCATCATGCTGCTTCAGGATGTCACGGAGCAACAGAAGCTGGAAAACATGCAGACGGACTTCGTTGCCAACGTTTCCCACGAGCTGAAAACCCCCTTGACGACGATCAAGAGCTACACGGAAACGCTGCTTCTCGACGGACTGGAAAGCGACAGGACTACGGCGCTCGAATTTCTGAAAATCGTG
Organism: Eubacteriales Family XIII. Incertae Sedis bacterium; assembly: GCA_031283865.1. GTDB lineage: Bacteria > Bacillota > Clostridia > Peptostreptococcales > Anaerovoracaceae > JAITLA01. The sequence continues at coordinate 1,734 of JAITAX010000143.1, read as the reverse complement.
GACACCGAAGCGGACCGCATGAATCGCCTCGTAAAGGATTTGCTCCAGCTTTCAAGGCTTGATTACAAGCAGGAAAAGTGGTATAAAAAAGAGGGAGATCTCATCCTGCTGCTCTCGGTGGCCGTGAAGAAGATGGAAATGATGGCAAAGAGCAAGGAGCAGCATTTAAACGTGCTGTTCGACGAGGAAGCGCACATGCGCGTCGACATGGACCGGGACCGCATAGAGCAGGTGGTGCTGAACATCCTGAGCAACGCCATCAAGTACACGAACGAGAAAGGCCGAATCGACATTGACGCCTATGTGAAAGGCAAGAATGCGCAGATCATTGTGAGCGACAACGGCATCGGCATCCCCGAGGACCAGCTTTCGAGGGTCTTCGAACGTTTCTTCCGCGTGGACAAGGCGCGTTCGAGAAGCGCCGGCGGCACGGGGATCGGTCTCGCGATTTCCCGGCAGATCATCGAGGAACACAAAGGTTCCATAGAGATCGAGAGCAAGGAGAAAAAGGGGACCAAGGTGACGGTCACGCTGCCCCTCGCGCCGCGCAGGGGCAGGCAGAACATAGAATAAGCGGACGATCAAAAAAGCACGGAACAGAAAAGGAGGCGTTACATGAGCGAGATCGCAGATAAAGTAAAAGCTTCACCGCAATACCCGTCGGATTTTGAAGAATACATCGATATCGAATCGGGCTTGAAGCGCGTCGCGGGAAGCGTGAAGATCTACATCAAGATCCTCAATTCTTTTCTCAACACGGAGGAATTTGACAAGCTGACAGCCAATCTGGCCGCCGGCGACATCGAATCGGCCGTGGCTACGGCGCACGGGATCAAGGGCATGTCCGGCAATCTGTCGCTGACGAAGCTGTACAATGAAACCGTGGCCTTTGAAGCCAAATTGAAGCAGGGCGTCTACGAAACCGCCGAAAAGGACGGCTTCGACGCCACCACCGAAAAGACGCGGGCATATCTGAAAATATTGCTCGACGCCGCCGTATAGGCATAACCGGCGCCGTATGGGCACAACAAGTGCCGTATAGGCATAATGAGTAAGGAGTTTAAGTTTATGGAAACGAAAGTCAAGACAGCTTTAGAAGACATCCGCCCCATGCTGCAACAGGACGGCGGCGATGTGGAGTTCGTGGAGTTTACGACGGACAACGTGGTCCGGGTGCGGCTGCAAGGCCACTGCGCGGGCTGCCCGTATTCGCAGATGACCGTGAAGAACGGGATCGAGCGCATACTCAAGGAGCAATATCCCGAGATCTCGGCGGTCGAAGCCGTCAATTGAGCGCGGCTTGCGCTTCGATTTCGGACAGGCTGAGATCGAACAAGCGCTGCCGCTCCCTGCCTGCAAGCGCCGGCGGCGGCGCCGCGTGTGCCGTGAAACGCGGGCGGGTGAAGCTCTTCCTGCTGATGATAGGGTTGCCGGCGGCAATCCTATTGCTTTCTTCCTGCGCGGGATTCGGCGGCGCGCAGCGCGCGGACGGCGGCGCGGATGCCGCGGCGGACGGCGCGGCGGAGGCGGCGGCGCAGGCCGAAGCAGAAGCCGCGGAAGAACCCGTTTCCCTGCGCATACTCTGCGCGGGGGACGTGATGGTCCACGCGCCGCAGCTTGCGGCCCAGCGGGACGAAACGGGGGCTTACGATTTCAGCAACAATTTCGCCTATGTGCGGCGCAGCGTTGCCGAAGCCGATCTGGCTTTCTGCAACCTCGAAACCACGCTGGGCG
>JAITAX010000260.1 GCA_031283865.1 Eubacteriales Family XIII. Incertae Sedis bacterium | reverse complement strand
CCGGCGCAGGCGACGGGATTGCCGCCGAAGGTGGAACCGTGTTCGCCGGGGCCCAGCACCGCGTCGCATTTTTCGCCGAAGAGGATGGCGCCGATCGGCAGTCCGCCGCCGAGCGCCTTGGCCGTGGTCACGATGTCCGGCTTCACGCCGAAATGCTCGTATGCGTAGAATTTGCCCGTCCGGCCGACGCCCGTCTGCACCTCGTCGACGATGAACAGGATGTCCCGCTCCGCGCAGAGCGCCGCGATCTCCCGCACAAAGGCCGCGTCGAGCGCGACGACCCCGCCCTCGCCCTGCACGGGCTCGACGATGACGGCGCAGGTGCTGTCCGTGACCGCGCCGCGCAGCCGTCCCGCGTCATTTGCGGGCACGTAGACGAAGCCCTCGAGGAAGGGCGCGAAGAACTTGTGAAAGTCGTTCTGCCCCGTGGCCGACACCGTCGCCATCGTCCTGCCGTGGAAGGAGTTTTCCAACGTGATGATCTCCGGGCGCAGGATGCCGCGCTTCTCGAAACCGTACTTCCGCGCGGCCTTGATCGCGCCCTCGTTGGCCTCCGCGCCGGAGTTGCAGAAGAATACCTTGCTGAGGCCCGTCCGCGCCGTCAGGCGTTCCGCGAGCAGGGCGCAGGGCTCGGTGTAGTAGAGGTTGGACGTGTGCTGCAGCGCGGCGGCCTGCCGGCCGACGGCCTCCGCCCACTGCGGATCGCTGTAGCCGAGCGCGTTCACGCCGATGCCGGACGTGAAATCTATGTAGCGCTTGCCGTCCTCGGAACAGCAAACCGCGCCGCGACCCCGGACGATGCTGACGTCGCTGCGCGCGTATGTTCCCAATATTGACTTTTGATCTATTTTTTTCAAATCTTCGTGCTTCATTCCTTCCTCCGTTCCTTCGCCGCGCGGGCGGTGTCAAAAGCCTCTCTCTTCTTTGCATGTCTTTGCAAAGCGCGGCGCGCGGCGCAAGACACGGGTCTTCCGGTTTTCCGCGCGCACACGCAAGCGCCGCACGCGGTTCAGCGCGCGATGCGCGTGCCGCCGCACCCCTCGGGCGACAGCGCGTGCAGGACAGCGTGCGGAACGCGCCCGTTGACGATGAAGGCCTCCTTCAGGCCGCCCTCTTCCACGGCGGCGACACAGCACAGTATCTTCGGTATCATGCCGCCGCGGACGATGCCGCGCGCGATGAGGTCCCGCGCCTCGCCCGCGCGCAGCGTTTCGAGCAGGGAAGCCTCGTCGCCGGGGTCGGTCAGAACGCCCTTCACATCGGTCATCAAGATCAACTTCTCCGCCCGCAGCGCACCCGCGAGCGCGGCGGCGGCGGTATCGGCGTTGATGTTGAACAGCTCGCCGCGGTCGCCGAGGCCTATCGTGGCAACCGCGGGTATGAAGCCCTTCGACAAAAGCAGATCGAGCAGGGCCGTGTCCGCCCGGTCGATTTCGCCCACGAAGCCGAGATCCGGCTCGCTGCGGCTTTTCCTTGCGCGCAGCACGGCGCCGTCGGCGCCGCAGAGCCCGACGGCCTTGCCGCCGGCCGCGCAAAGCAGCCCCACGAGTTCCTTGTTGACCTTGCCGGCCAGCACCATGCAGACGAGGTCCATCGTTTCGGCGTCCGTCCTGCGAAGTCCGTCGATGAATACGGGCGCCTTGCCGACCCTCTGCAGCATGGCGTCGATTTCCGGCCCGCCGCCGTGCACGAGCGTGACGCGGACGCCGAGCCGCGAAAGCAGCGCAAGCTCGCGCGCGACCGCCTCCTTGCGTGCCGCGTCCGTCATGGCCGCGCCGCCGTATTTGATTACGATATCCTTGCCGACATAGGGCCGCGCAAGGACTTCCGCCTCGGCGAGCAGCGCATCCCCGCCGGCGTGTCCCGCAGAAACCTCCCGCCTTTCATTATACAAAGCTATTTCCATCGCAACTCCCACAGTTTTTCTTTTATATCGAAATCATTGTAACCCAGAGGTCCGTTCACGCCCCGGCCGATTTCAACGTCCTGTTTGACGCGCTCCCCGTGAAAATCCGAGCCGCCCGTGACGACGAGGCCGTGTTTGCGCGCGAGCGAGAGGTACAGCGCGGTCTGCTCGGGACTGTGCGAGCTGTAATAGCATTCCAAGCCCCGCAAGCCGTCCCGCACGAGATCGGCCAGCAGCGCGTCAAGCTCCGGCGCCGCCAGCCGCAGGGCTATGGGATGGGCCAAGACGGCCACGCCGCCGGCCGCGCGAATGACGCCGATCCCGACCCCGGGCGTGGGTTTGGGCCTTTCGATTGCGTAAAAATCGGGGGTGGACAGATATTTTGCGAACGCGTCCTTGAAGTTCGCGGCGTAGCCGGCCGACACCAGAGCGCGCGCGAAATGCGGTCGGCCCACCATGCCGCTCGCGGCATACGCGCGCACGGCGTCCTGCGACACAGAAGCGCCTTTCCCTTTCAGATACGCGTAGATGCGTTCCTCCCGGAGTTTCCGAAGCCGCACAAACTCCGCGTTCATGCGCAGCAATTCGCGGTCCTCGCAATCGATGCAGTAGCCGAGAATATGCAGCTCCCTGCTTCCTTTCACGCTGATCTCGATGCCGGGGATAAAATCAATCCCGGCCTCGCGGGCCGCTTCGGCCCCCTCGGAGATGCCGTCAATCGTATCGTGATCGGTGATCGCCATTAGGGAAACGCCGCGCCGCGCAGCCAATGCCACAAGCGCGCGCGGCGAATACTGCCCGTCGGACCTGTTCGTGTGCAAATGCAGATCTATAAGCCCCTCTCGCCCGCGTTCTTTCCCCGGAATTTCTATACGGCCACCTCCTTACATTGCTTACCGGTTCATTATATACGCTCCGCGCGAACGAAGCAACAGGAAAGTCTGTTACCCGTGTAAAAGCCGCAGGCTGTGAAGCAAGGCGACAAACCTCGCCGCCCGCGCAAAAAAACTCAAGACGGATCGCCCGTGTCGCCGAGCAGATACCTGATATAGATCCTGCGCGCGGCTTGGAATTTGTTCCGCCCGAGCAGGATCACCTTGCCGTCGGACATGTGGATTGCGTTGCCCTTGATGCTGACAATTTCATTGAGATTGATGATCCAACTGACGTGACAGCGATAGAAAGAGTTGCCCAAAAACCGCATGAGGTCGTCCAGCTTGCCGTAATATCGGTATTGCCGCTGCCTCGTGCGAAGCAAAATCAGCCTGAGCCGGCTTTCCGCGTAAAGAACGTCGTCGGGATGGACGGAGGTGGTTTCGGAACGCGTTAAGATAGGGATTCTCCTGACACTCATGGGAAATCCTCCACTTGCCGTGCAAACCGTCCCGTGCCTGTGCGAAAGCAAAGCCCGCCTCCGCGTCAAAACCGTGCGTTTGATCTCAATTGGACAGATGAGAATCCAATAACCCCGCTATACGCTCCGTTCATAGGTAATCAGGTCCTCCGCGATCTCGTTTGCGGCAATCGAAACGGGTTTGTCCGTTTCCGCATCGGTCAAGATCGCCTTGCCCTCGATCAGATGCCGCGCGCGCTTCGCCGCGAGTATTACGAGGGTGTAGCGGCTGTCCGCCTTTTCCCTGATTAGATTGATGGATGGATATAACACTGTATTTCCTCCTTATAAGCCTGTATCGTTTCGCGGACGCCGCGCCCGACCCGCGCGTGCTCCGCCGTGAAGATCGCCGCCAAGCTGTTCGCCGCCTCCTCAATGCGCTCGTTGACTACGCAGTAGTCGTATTGATCGATGCGCTCCATCTCTTTCAGCGATTCCCCGAGCCGCAGCTCGATTGCCGCCAAGGTATCGGCGGCGCGGCCCGTAATGCGTCTGCGCAGTTCGCGCATCGATGGCGGCAAAATGTAGATGAACACTCCATCCGGCCATTCGTTCTTCACTTTCAGCGCACCCTGCGTATCGATCTCGAGCAGTACGTCAAGTCCGGCCGCGAGCCTCGTCGTCACAGGTGCTTTCGGCGTGCCGTAGTAATGATCGTAGACCTTTGCGTATTCGAGGAAACCGCTTTCCGACACGGTTTTCAGGAACAGCGCTTCATTCACAAAATAATAGTCTTTCCCGTCGATTTCGCCGGGGCGGGGCTTCCGCGTAGTCATGGACACCGACAGGGATATGCCGGTTCGCTTGACGAGTTCGCTGCAGATCGTACCCTTTCCGGCACCCGAGGGCCCGGATACAATAAATAACAGACCTTCCTCCATTGTATTCGCAAAACCCTCCCATGTCCTATTAGGATACCGCAATCCGCCGGATATTTCAAGATATTATTCGATATTCTGTACCTGTTCCCGGATTTTTTCTATTTCGCTCTTCATTTCAAGCACGCGGTTCGTTATGCGGAGGTCGCCCGCCTTGGAACCGATTGTGTTCGTCTCGCGGTTGAACTCCTGCGCGAGAAAGTCCAGCTTCTTGCCGTTGGCCTCCCCCTCTTCCGACAATATGCTCCCAGCCGCAGCAGGTGGCTCTTCAGGCGAACGAGTTCTTCCGTGATGTCGGCCTTGTCCGCAAAGAACGCGCTTTCGTAGGCGATGCGTTCCTCGGGAAGCTCGATCTCGCCGCCGACCAGCTCCCGGATGCGCTCCCGCAGCTTTTCGGCATATGCGCGCGTGACCTCGGGCGCAAGCGCCTCGATCTCGCCGGCGCAGCCCGCGATCAGCCGGCCGCGCGCGCGTATGTCCTCGGCCAAGCGGCCGCCCTCGGCCGAGCGCATTGCGTCGAACTGCCGCAGGGCCTGCCTGAGCGCGGTTTCAAAGGTCGCGCAGATTTCCGCTTCATCCTCTATGTCGGGCAGCTGCCGCATGACGTCCGGCAGGCCGGCCAGCAGGCCCAAATCGATGTCGCCGCCGACGTCGAAGTGCTTTTGCAGCGCGCGCAGGTTCGAAAAATACTGCTTGGCGGCGGCCATGTTCAGCCCGATGCGCGCGTCGGACTCCGTGAGGTTGTCCACCAGAAAAGAAAGCTCGGCCTTGCCGCGGCGCAGGCTCTCCTTGACGACGGTCTTCATGCGTTCCTCCGCAAAGCCGTATCGCCTCGGGAGCTTAACGAAGATTTCACAGTATCTGTGGTTCACGGACTTGATCTCCGCCGTTACGGTCCGCTTCCCGTCGGAATGCTCGCCGCGTCCAAAGCCCGTCATGCTCTTGATCATCCCTAACCTCGCGTTTTTCGTTTGCGGTGCTCGTTGCCTATATGATACCCCAAAGCGGGGCCGATTACAATGAGATTTTTGCGGGGAGGCAGGGATTGCGGGGTTACACTTAACCGGACTCGAACGGTTTTCTGTTTAAATATTCAAAAGAGCTTGATTTTTATTCGCCTATGCTTGATAATAAAAAATTACAGATAGGAGCATAGCCATGCCATTTGACGGTATCGTCCTGTCGGCGGTCGCGACGCGGTTGTCGGAGCTGCTGACCGGCGGGAAAATCGACAAGATCTATCAACCCGAGGCGGATGAACTGCTGTTGCACATCGCCCGGGGCCGCGAGAAATACAAGCTGTTTTTGTCCTCAAACAGCGCGAATCCCCGCGTTTGCCTCGTGGACGACTACGGTCCCTATCCGCAGAATCCCCCCGCTTTCTGCATGTTGCTGCGCAAGCACATACAGGGCGGCTGTATCGCGCGCCTTGAACAAAAGGGTACGGAGCGCATCCTCGAATGCGCCGTGGAAACGGTCAATGAACTCGGTTTTTCCCGCAGCAAACGGCTCACGATAGAGATCATGGGGAAGCACAGTAACATCATCCTGCTCGACGCGCAGTCCGGGCGCATCATCGACAGCATCAAGCGCCTGTCGCCGGAGGTGAACCGCTATCGGCAGACGCTGCCGGGTTGCCCCTACATAGAGCCGCCCTCGCACGGCAAGCTGCCTTGGTACGCGGTCTCCCGCGCGCAGATTGCCGCGGCCCTCGCGGACGGCGAAGCGAGCGCCGAGCACGCCGCAAAATCGATCCTGTCCCTCGCGCAGGGCATCGGGCCGCGCGCCGCAGACGAACTCGCCGCCGAAGCCTTTGCCGGCATGGCCGCGATGTGCGAAAGCCCCTCTGCGGAAACGCTCACAGACGCGATCCTGCGCGCGCTGCAGGGACTTGCGGAGAAAGCCCGCGCGGGAAGCTTCGCGCCGGTCGTATACCTTGATCGGGACGGCAAGCCCCTTGACTTTCACGCCCTCCCCATCGTTTCGCTCGAAAGCGCCTGCGAAGCGCTGCGCTTCGACGATATCAGCGCGGCCATAGACTATTACTACGCGAATCGCATCGCCTCAAACCGCATCCGCCAAAAATCCGCCGACCTGCTGAAAGCGACGCAAAACAGCCTCGACAAGCAGTTTCTGAAGAAGCAGCGCCTGCTCGAAGATCTGGCGCAGGCGGAAAACGCCGGCCAAAACAAGCTCTTCGGCGAACTGCTGACCGCGAACCTGCACGTCTTGCAACCCGGCCAAAAACGCGCGATCCTCACGAACTACTACGACGGCCTTGAGATCGAAATTCCGCTTGACCCGCGCATGAGCCCCTCGCAAAACGCGCAGCGCTACTACAAACTGTACAGCAAGGCCAAGACCGCAATCGTAGAAAAAAAAGCCAGACTTACGGAGACGGACAAGGAGATCGCCTATCTCGAATCCGTGCTGAGCTTCATAGAGAACGCCGCCACCGCAGAGGAAACGGACGCGCTGCGGCTTGAACTGATCGAGGCGGGCTGTCTGCGCCGCAACAAGCGGGGTACGGCGAAAAAACAGCCGAAACCCGCCCCCCCGGCCTATACCGTACACGGCGGCTTTCGCGTCGAGGTTGGGCGCAACAATCGCGAAAACGATTTGATTACATTCAAAAAGGCCGCCGGCGGCGACCTGTGGCTGCATACAAAGGACATTCCGGGCGCCCACGTCATCCTGTTCACGGGCGGGCGGGAAGCGCCGGCGCCGGCCGTACTCGAAGCGGCTGCAATCGCGGCCTGGCACAGCAAGGGCAGGGCCTCCGAAAACGTCCCCGTGGACTACACCCTCGCCAAGTACGTAAAAAAACCCGCCGGTGCGCGGCCGGGCATGGTGATCTTCACGAACAACAAAACGCTGTACGTCAAACCCGGTCTGCCGCAGGAGGATTCCGAAAGCCGGCGACAATCCCCGCCGTCCGCTCCATAACGGGCCTCCCCGTGTCGCCCAAGTGCAGCTCGTGCGGATAGCCCTCCCATTCGATCAGCGTGCAGCGCTCGCCCTCCGCCGCCGCGAACGCGCGCGCGGCTTCGATTGAGCAGATCCTGTCCGCCGTTCCGTGCATGAGAAACAAGGGCCTCTCATTGCCGCCGTAATGATCGGCTATGCGCCGGTTCAACAGATCGTTCCCCGTGTCGTAGCTTTCCAGCGCGGTCAGCGCGGAGATTCGGTCGTGAATGAGCTTGTCGCCGCGCATGGCCTCAAGGATCTGCGCGTTTTCGACCAGATCTGCGCCCATGCCGGCGGCGAGCGACAAATCGGGCTTGACGCGCGCGGCGGCTTTCACGAGGAGATAGAGCCACGGCGGTATCTTGTGGCAGAGAACGAGCCAAGGCGAAGCGGCGATATAGGCTGCGGGCAGCGCCGACAGCCGGCCGCGCAAACGGTAATGCAGCGCGATGTTTCCGCCGAGGCTGTGGCCGTACAGCATGATCGGCAGCGCCGTATGCGCCGCGTGCGCGTAAGCGATCAGGCTGTCCACATCCTGCAGCACCGTCTTTCTGGGACCCGTGTGTCCGCGCCGTCCGACGCTGCCGCCGTGTCCGCGCAAATCAAACGAAAACGTTGAAATTTCATATGTCTTCAGCCCCTCCGCAAAGTCGTCGAAGAGCCCGGCGTATTCGCCCACGCCGTGCAGCAGACAGACGACCGCCATCGGGTTTGCGGCTTCCCACCGATAGCCCAAAAGCCCCGTTTTGCCCGACTTCAACTGAAACGATTCAAACATGCAAGGACCCCTTTCTCTCTGAATTTTCCTGTAAAAATCAAACTATTACACCGATTGCCCTTTTTTTTGCATCGAAAACCCTTTCTCATTGCGGAGCGCGCAAACGCGATGTAGAATGTGCTCACTCACCGACGCGCCGGCGCGTCAACTGTTGTACACCAATAAACGATCACCTTATGAAGAAAGGAGAAAAGTATGAAATCCGCTGCGCACCTGCGGGCAGTGCCCGCGCATTCCTGCATGGGATCAACGCATTGCGTCCTGTGCGGCAAGCGAATCGGCGCGATCCGGTTCAAAGGACAGCCGGTCTGCAAAAGCTGCATCGAATACGCGATAACGAGTTCCTGAGCAGGCGCAGTCCTGTCGCTTCGTTGGCTGTGACGCATAGCAGTGGGAAGCTCGTCCTCACATGAAATTCCGCCGGCTGTGCATATGGCGGGGCAGACGAAAACCGGTCCGTCTGTCCCGCTTTCTTTTATTTTGTTACTATTCAAACCCCGCGTCCTCGGAACGCGCGGCCCGAAGTTTTCGCAGCACCCGTTCGTACTCCTGCGGCGGCGGACACGAAAACTCCGCGTATGCGCCCGTTCGCGGGTGCCGAAAGCCGAGAAGCCCCGCGTGCAGCATCTGCGTTTCGACGCCGAGGGCTTTTTTTTTCGGGCCGTAGAGCGGATCGCCGAGCACCGGATGCTTGATGTGCGCCATGTGAACCCGTATCTGGTGCGTCCTGCCCGTTTCCAGCCTGAGCGCGAGCCGCGTGAAAGTCCCAAAGCGTTCCAGCACCCTGTAATGCGTGACCGCGGCGCGCCCGTCTCTCACGGCTGCCGCCCGGCGCAATCTGTTCAGCGGATCGCGGCCTACGGGCAAGTCCACCTTGCCGGCGTCCTCCGCAAAATTGTTATAGACCACCGCCTCGTATTCGCGCGTCACCTCGTGCCGCGCCAGCGCTTCCGACAGGACGCGGTGCGCCCGGTCGTTCTTCGCGACGACCAGCAGACCGCTCGTGTCCTTGTCGATCCTGTGCACGATGCCGGGCCGGATCACGCCGTTTATCGAGGACAGGCCGTCGCCGCAGTGAAAGAGAACGGCGTTTACGAGCGTCCCCTTTTCGTTGCCGGGCGCGGGATGCACGACCATGCCTTTGGGTTTGTCCACGACGAGGACGTCTTCGTCTTCGTGGACGATGCGCAAGGGGATGTCCTCCGCGACGACGTGCAGGGCCTCCCGCGCGGGTATGCACGGCGCAATCACATCGCCTGTCCTTACGATATAGTGCTTGGACTCGTCCGCGACGCCGTTCACGCGGACCGCGCCCTGCGCGATCAGGCGCTGCGCGTAGCTGCGCGAAAGCTCCGGCATACACGCGGCGACGAAGTTGTCAAGGCGCATCCCCGCGTCGGCTTCGTCCGCGATGAATGTCTCGCAAGGCGCCGCCGGCCCGAGGGCCGCGTCACTCCGCGGGTCCATCGAGCGTCTTTCTCCCGCGCGCGCGAAACTCTTCGATTGCGAAATGCAGCAGCAGCAGGCCGCAACCCATGCAGACCGAAATATCCGCGAGATTGAACACCGGGAAAGAAAAGGGCAGGAACTCGATATAGTCCACCACATAGCCAAGGCGTATGCGGTCGATGAGGTTGCCGAGGCCGCCGCCCGCAACCAAGGAAAGCCCCATGAGCAGCATGGGGGGCGCCGACTTCCTCTTCAAAAACATATAGACGATCAGCGCCGCGATCATCAGCACCGTGAACAGAATCAGAAATATGCGCTTGTCCCGCAGGATGCTGAATGCGGCGCCCGTGTTTTCGACGTAGACGATGTGAAACAGTCCCGGGATGAAGCGCAGGGTCATTCCGCGCACGCCGCGCAGGCGCATTCCGACCGCCCGTTTCACAAGCTGGTCCGCCAAGAAGACGCACGAAATGAGCAGACAGTAAATCAAAGGCCGTCTCCTATCCTGAGATTCGTGAGGGTCTTCGTGCTCGCGCCCGCCTCCGCGTCCGGCGCCGCCTGCGGGAAAGAAGCGATTGTCGCCGCCTCGACCACGTTGGAAAGCGACGCTTCGTCCTCCGCGTCCGGAAACAGCTCTGCGCTCAGCGTATTGAAGCGTTCCAGTTCCACCTCCAGCAGATTTCTGAAGCGATTCTTGAACATGTTCAGCCTGTTGCGCAGCTTCACGGATTCCTCCGTGAGCCTCTCGACGGACTCCCGCGCCTCGCGCTGTATGCGCTCCGCATCCATCTCGGCGTTTCGCAGCAGGATCTCCGCGCGCTTCTCGGCGCTCGCCGAGATATCGCCCATCAGGGCCTTGGCCGCTTCCAGCGTTTCCAGCAGCGCGTTTTCGGAACCCCTGTAGCGCTCGACCTCCTCAGTCAGGACGGCGAGGTTCTCCTTGAGCCGCCGGTTGTCCTGTATCAACTTCTCGAAGTCCAGCGTGACAAGATCGAGGAAGCTGTCCACTTCCTCTTCCTTGTATCCCCGTACACCTTTCGTGAACTCCTTGTTTTGTATATCGATCGGCGTAATCATCCGGCTGTGTCTCTCCTTAAAGGATTCTGACGATCAGGTTGCGAATCAACTGGATCGCCAACATCGCGACAATGATCGAAAAATCAAACATACCCGTGTTGAAATTGCGCAAAAGTTTGCGGCAGGGCGCGATGATGGGTTCTGTGACGCGAATCAGAAGCGCGTTGATCTGCTGCAAAAAATTGCCCGACGTATAGCGGTAGGGATTGACGAACCAGCTCAGCACGGCGCGCGCAAAGAGCAGCAGGGTCAGGATGTCGCAAAACTTATAGAGCGCGTAGCTCAGCACATTCATACGTGCGCTACCTCCATGGGCTTTTCGTTCCGGCGGAGCTGAAATCGATCCCCGAATGCTCGGGGGGCGAGGACACGTTCACATTCTCCGGAACGAACACGAAGATGTTGTTTGCGATCTTCTGCATGTTGCCGTTCAGCGCGTAGGTGGCGCCGCTCAGGAAGTCGAAGATCTTGCGCGCCACATCCGTTTCGACCTTTTCCAGATTGATGATGATGGGCTTGCGCGCCTTCAGGCTGTCCACCAGCTTGGGGCATTCGTCAAAACAGCCCGGCTCTGTGACGACCAGATCGAATCGGCTCGTAATCGCGTTCAACGCCTTGTTCATCGAAATCACCTTATCCTTTGGGTCAACATCCTTGAGCTCCGGCCGTATCGTTCGATCCGAATGATACGGCGGCCTCACATCGACCGCTCGCCTCTCGGCATAGGGATGTTTTTCCTCCTCCGGCTCCGACTCCTCCTCAAGTTCCTCAACTCCTGCAAGCTCCTTGAATTTGGCCCAAATGCTCGCCATACGCGCCTCCTGTACTTCGGGAAATTAAAAATTCTGCGGCTGACTATAGTTTCGAGGTCCGAATATCGCCGTACCCACGCGCACCATATTCGCGCCCTCGAGGATGGCCGCGCCGAAATCATGCGACATCCCCATAGATAAATATTGCATATCGAGCCTCTCGTGCGAAGAGCGCCGAAAGGCGTCGAAGACGGCTTTTACCTGTCTGAAATAGACCCTGACGTCCTCCGGATCATCCGCAGCCGGCGCGACGCCCATGAAGCCGCGGATGCGCACATGGCTGCAGTTGTCCAATATCTCACAAACGAGCGCTTCCGCCTCCTGCGCGGCGACGCCAAACTTGCTCTCCTCCCCGGCGGCGTTGACCTGCACGAGGATGTCTTTCACGAGGCCGCACTGCGCGGCTCTGGCGTCTATCTCCTCGGCCAGCCGCAGGGAATCGACGGAGTGTATCAGCTTCACCTTGTCGATGATGTATTTGACCTTGTTGCGCTGCAGGTGTCCGATCATGTGCCAGTCGGCGGACTGCACGGCTTCGTACTTGTCCAAGAGCTCCTGCACCTTGTTCTCGCCTATATCCGTCACGCCGGCCGCAAGGACCTCGTTGATCTCCTGCGGCGTTCTGGTCTTGGCTGCCGCTATCAGCGTGATTTCGCCGGCTTCGCGCCCGGCCGCGCGCGCGTATTCGCCGATGCGCCGGCGCAAATCCGCGATGTTTTCTCGAATATCCATAAGAGCCTTTGACTCCGTTATTGTCCGAACTGTTCCGGATCGCGCAAAATCTCCTCGTATATGTTCACGGTCCCGATCCTCTTGCCGTCCCGGTCCGTGAACGAGGACATGGACACGATCGATCGGGCACCGTCGCTGTGCAGGACGTTCACGGGTACGAATTTAAAATCGCCGTTCTTTTGCTTCGCGTATACGCCGACCGTCCCGTCCTGCGAGGCGATGCTCCCGTTGTCGACGAGCAGGCCGCGGTAATCGGCGACGATGATCGTCGCGTCCGCGCTTCGCAGCTGCGCCAGATTTTGATAGTATCTGTCAAAGTCGAGGACGATCATCCATTCGCCGCCCTGATCCACGACGTCCGCTATCCTGCCGCGGACCTCGCCGTACTGCATACGCGCCGTCACGGTTTCGCCGCTTCTGTATTTCACGATGGCGCCCGAGTTCTTGTCGAACCAGAACACCATGTGCCACTGCGTATTGTCCAGCAGCTTGTAGATCGGCTCG
>JAITAX010000106.1 GCA_031283865.1 Eubacteriales Family XIII. Incertae Sedis bacterium | reverse complement strand
GTCGTTGATCAGCTTGTAATACGGGGAACTGCTCTCCTTGTGCGTCGCTTTGTCCTCGACGAACAGCCGTTCGAAAGTAGCCATGCGCGTCTTGCCGAAGAGCGGCGACTTGCTGCCGTTCCACAGATACCACATGATGTCGCCCCCGTCGTCGCGCGTGAAGAACGAACGCCTTACGCGCGCGTCCAGACAGTCCATATAGGCCCGTCCCGACAGCGACTCGCCCTCGAGGCGGCACTGCTCGAACTCGCCGCTTGCGGTCATCGGGATGCAGCCGTGGTACAGGAGATTGCCGTTGACGATCTTGTACATGGCGCCGTGGCTGAACAGAAAGCGGATGTGCCGCTGCAGCTTCTCGCTCTTCAGGAAAGAGGCCCGCAGCGTGTTCATCAATTCCGTTTCCCCCGCCGTAAGCGCGTAGGGAGCGGCGGGATCGAGGGTGGGGAAGTGCGCATCCCGCAGCGGACAGACCGCGTTGCCTATGCGCACGGTCCCCGCCGCGCAGTCCGTCTTGTCGAGCAGCAAGCGTTCCTCCATCTCGTATTCCGGATGCGCCTTGATCAGTTGTCCCTCCAATTTGAGCTGTATAATCGAAATCGCCTTGTGCATTTTGGCCGCGAGCGCCGGCTCAATGGGGTCGTATTCGTTCTCGTCCAGTATGTGCGGCTTGAAAGGGGTGCAGGGATCGTCGCCGTAGACGTTGAGCGCGAAAGCGGAGAGCGGGCGCAGATTGATGCCGTAGCCGATCTCCATCATGTCGAAATTGTTGTAGCTGCTGTTCAGGCGAATCACGTTCGCGATGCAGGCCAAATTCCCGGCGGCGGCGCCCATCCATACGATATCGTGGTTGCCCCACTGGAAATCCACGTCGTGGAAATCCACCAAGTATTCCATAATCAGATCCGGATGCGGTCCCCGGTCAAATACGTCGCCTATGATGTGAAGCCTGTCCACGGCCAAGCGGCTGATCGTCTGCGTCATCTCCGCGATGAAGTCCTCGGCGATGCGGCAGCGCAGCAGCGAATTGATGATCTCTTTGTAATAATGCGCGCGGTTGGCCTCGTCGTCCGCGTTCAGAAGCTCGTCCATGATGTACGCGGAGGTCGCCGGCATCCGTTTTCGGACCTTGGACCGCGTGTATTTTGTGGAAACGGATTTGCAGACCTCGATGAGGCGATAGATGCTGACCCTGCACCATTCGTCGAAATCGGTTTCCGCCTTTTTTCTGCGCGACATCTCCGCGCGCGCGTCGTAGACGAGGGCGGCCAAGGCGCGGCGTTCGGTTTCGGAAAGCGTTTTGCCGAAGAGTTCTTCGATCTTCGCGTGAATCACGCCGGAGGCGCTTTGCACCATGTGAATGAAAGCCTCGTGTTCACCGTGCAAATCGCTCAAAAAATACTCCGTCCCCTTGGGCAGACTCAAAATGGCGTTCAGGTTCACGATCTCCGTCGTGGTCTTTCGCACGTTCGGAAACTCTTTTGCCAATAACTCCAGATAATGCGTATCCGCTGCGTTCTGTTTGTTCGCCATATCCGGCCTCCTTTGACACATCGGCGCTCGGGATCGCTTGCGAAGCCCCCGCAAGCGAAGCTTGTCGTGTGCGCCGGGCCTTTCTCCCGGCGCCTAAGACCAGTATAACGCCGCGCGCCGTTTTTTTCAAGCCGAAGCGCAAAGGATTTGTCGGGCCGCAGCTTACGGGTTACGACAGCCGGTCGCCGTCCGCGGAATACACGCGATCCGCGATGCCCATTGTGGATTTTCTGTGCGAAACGAGTACGACGGCGCGGTCCGCGGCCTCTTCGCGCAGGGCTTTCAGGATGCTGCCCTCGTTCAGGCTGTCGAGATTGCTCGTCGGCTCGTCGAGCAGCAGGAAAGGAGCGTCGTGCAGGAACGCGCGCGCAAGCCCGATGCGCTGCCGCTCGCCGCCCGAAAGCCCCGCCTCCGCGAAAGCCGCGCCCGCGCCGCCGACGCGCGTGTCGTAGCCCGCGGGCAGCGTCATGACGAAATCGTGCAGGGCCGCTTTCCGCGCCGCCGCGATCACCTCCTCGCGCGTCGCGCCGAGCTTCCCCATCCGGATGTTGTTTTCGATTGTGTCCGAAAAGATGTCCGTTTCCTGCGTCATGAAGCCCTCCAAGGTCCGCAGGTGTTCCGTGTCCACGGCGTTCACATCCGCGCCGGAGATCAGCACGGCATTCGCGGGCGGCCTCCAAAAACGCATGAAGAGCCGCAGCAGCGTGGACTTGCCGCAGCCGCTGCGCCCCGTTATGCCCGTGATCGCGCCTTTCGGAAACACCGCCGACAGGTCCCGCAGCACGGGGACGCCCTCTTCGTAAGCAAAGTCGAGCTGTCTGCATTCCGCGCCGTCGAAGTCCGGCGCAAGACCGCCCGCGACCTCCTCCGTTTCGGGGTTTTCGTCGAGCAGGGCGAACACGCACCGCGCCGCCGCAAAGGTCACAGGCAGTCCCGCCGAGAGTTTGGCGAGCGCGAGCGCGGGGCCGAAAGACGAGAAGAGGGTGAGAAAGGGGAGAAGCAGGCCCTCAAAGCCGAGCGCGCCGTTTTGGAACAGCGTATACGAAAGCGCGAGCATCCACAGCGAACAGATCGTCACGAAGAAGCCCGCGACGGCGGATACCGCCCCGTCCTTATCTTTCAGGGGCCTTTGCAGGGCCTCCGCTTCGTCGCTCATGCGTCCGATTCCGTCTCTTCGCCGCGCGCCGAGACCCATGCAGAGGATCTCGCGTATCCCGCGCAGGCTGTCGAGATAATACGACGAGAGCCGGCCTGCGGATTCGCGCAGCCGTGCGGCCGCGCCGCGCCCGAAGAGGGAGGCGATATACGGGAGGAGCGCGCCGACGATGAGAAAGGAGCAAGCGGCGGCAAGGCCGAGCAGGGGATGAAAACTTCCGACGAACACGGAAACCGCCGCCGACACGAGCACGGCGATGGCGACGGGTGAGATCGTATGCGCGTAGAACACCTCGAGCAGTTCAATGTCGCCCGTAATCACGGCGATCAAGTCGCCCTTTTCCCTGCCCTCGAGCTTCGCGGGGCAGAGCCGCCGCAGCGCGGCGAACACCTTGTCGCGGATATCGGCGAGCAGCTTGAAAGCGATGTAGTGGTTGCAGAGCTGCTCGGCGTAGCGGAACAGTCCGCGCAGCGCGGCGCAGACGACGAGCGCCGCGAAGAGGCCCCCGAGCGACGCCGCCCCCGCGACC
>JAITAX010000082.1 GCA_031283865.1 Eubacteriales Family XIII. Incertae Sedis bacterium | reverse complement strand
TCGGACGGGCGCATCCTGCTGTTCATCGACGAGCTGCACAACATCGTGGGCGCCGGCAGGGCCGAGGGTTCGATGGACGCCGGCAACCTGCTCAAGCCCCTGCTCGCGCGCGGCGAACTGCACTGCATAGGCGCCACGACGCTGGACGAATACAGGAAGTACATAGAAAAAGACGCCGCGCTCGAGCGGCGCTTTCAGCGAATCCTCATCGACCAGCCCACGGTAGAGGACACGATCTCCATACTGCGCGGTCTGAAAGAGCGCTTTGAGATCCACCACGGCGTGCGCATCACGGACGGCGCCCTCATCGCCTGCGCGACGCTTTCAGATCGCTACATCAGTGATCGCTTCCTGCCGGACAAAGCCATAGATTTGATGGACGAGGCCGCCGCCAAGATTCGCACGGAAATCGACAGTCTGCCGGCAGAACTCGACGAAACGGCCCGCAGAATCATGCAGCTCGAGATCGAGAAGCAGGCGCTCGGCAAGGAGCGCGACAGCGCCTCCGAGGCCCGGCTCGAAAACATAGACAGGGAATTGTCGGAATTGAAAGAAGCCAACGACCGTATGCGCGCCCAATGGGAGAACGAAAAGAAAGCCATCACGGAACTCAAGGGCGCGAAGCAGCAGATCGAAGAGGTCAAACTGCAGATCGAAGAGGCCGAGCGGCAGTACGACCTCGAAAAGCTTGCGCAGCTCAAATACGGCGCGCTGCCCGAACTCGAAAAGAAGTTGGAGAGCGAGCAGCACCGCGCGGAAGCGACCGAAGAAAAGCGCTTGCTGAAAGAAGAGGTGACAGAGGAGGAGATCGCGGAGGTCGTCGCCAAGTGGACGGGCATACCCGTCAGCAGGCTCGTGGAATCCGAAAAGGAAAAGCTGCTGCGGCTCCCCGAGATTCTGCACAGGCGGGTCGTCGGGCAGGACGAAGCCGTAAACGCGGTGTCTGAGGCCGTTCTGCGCGCGCGCGCCGGGCTCAAGGACCTCACGCGCCCCGTAGGCTCTTTCATCTTCCTCGGCCCGACGGGCGTCGGGAAGACGGAGCTTGCGAAAGCGCTGTCCGTGGCGCTCTTCGACACGGAGAAGAACCTGATCCGCATCGACATGTCCGAGTACATGGAGAAACACGCCGTGTCGAGGCTCGTCGGCGCGCCGCCGGGCTACGTCGGCTACGACGAGGGCGGACAGTTGACAGAGGCCGTTCGCCGGCGGCCCTACAGCGTGATCCTCTTCGACGAGATAGAAAAGGCGCATCCCGACGTGTTCAACGTGCTGCTGCAACTTCTTGACGACGGTCGCCTGACGGACAGCCAAGGCCGGACCGTGGACTTCAAGAATACGATCATCATTATGACCTCGAACATCGGCAGCCCCTATCTGATCGAGAACATCAAGGACGACGGCAGCGTGGAGGACGCGGTGAAAGAGCGCGTGCTCGAGGAGATGAGAGGGTATTTCAGGCCCGAGTTTCTGAACCGCATAGACGATATCACGGTGTTCTCGCCGCTCACCGAGAACGACATGGTGAAGATCATAGAGATCGCGCTCGCGGGTGTCGGCGCGCGCCTCGCGGAGCGGAACATCACGGTGAACTTCACCGAAGTCACGAAGCGCTTCGTCGCGCGGGAAACCTATTCGCCGGCCTACGGCGCGCGGCCCGTCAAGCGCTACGTGCAGAAGAACATCGAAACGGAGATCGCCGCGCGCATCGTAAAGGGCGAGATACGGGAGGGCGACAGCTTCACGGTGGACATCAGCGGGAACGCCTTGAGTTTTTGAATTGACAAGGACCGGCTGCGGTAGTATTATTGTATACATGTATACAATCCGCCGCTGCGGCAGAGGTCCGATCCCGTGCGCGCCGCTGCGGCAGGGGTCCGATCCCGTGCGCGGCGCGATGCCGATTGCGTCCGCCTGTTTTCACGAAGGAGATCAATTCAATGGGAAAAACGCTGACCTACAAGATATTGGAAGACCACCTGCTCGCGGGCGAGCTTGTCCCGGGGCGGGAGATCACGATACGCATAGACCAGACGCTGACGCAGGATTCGACGGGTACGATGGTCTATCTGCAACTGGAGGCCATGGACGCGGGCAGGGTCAAGACCGAGCTTTCGGTCGCCTATGTCGACCACAACACGCTGCAGACGGGCTTCGAGAACGCCGACGACCACGCTTTCATCGAGAGCGTTGCCAAGCGGCACGGCATTCTGTTCTCAAAACCCGGGAACGGCATCTGCCACCAACTGCAACTCGAAAATCACGGCGTCCCCGGCAAGACGCTGCTCGGCTCGGACAGCCACACGCCGACGGGGGGCGGCCTCGGCATGATCGCAATCGGCGCGGGCGGCCTTGACGTCGCCGTCGCGATGGCGCAGGGCTGCTACAGCCTGATCGTTCCCAAGGTGCTCAAGGTCGAACTCACGGGGCGCCTGCGCCCCTGGGTGTCCGCCAAGGACGTGATCCTGTACGTCTTGCAGCAGCTGACCGTAAAGGGCGGCGTCGGCAAGGTGATCGAATACACGGGAGAGGGGTTATTGTCCCTCTCCGTGACGGACAGGGCCACGATTGCGAACATGGGCGCCGAGCTGGGCGCGACGACCTCCGTGTTTCCGAGCGATGAAAACACGAGGGCCTATCTGCAATCGCAGGGCAGGGAGGGCGACTACATCCCGCTCGCCGCCGACGCGGATGCGCTGTACGACGAAACGCTGCGCGTGGACCTGTCGTCGCTCAAACCCTTGGCCGCGAAGCCGCACAGCCCCGACAACGTGGACACGGTCGCGAACATCGGCGCGATCAAGGTGGATCAGGTGGCGATAGGAAGTTGCACCAATTCTTCCTACGCGGATCTGATGAAAGTCGCGTCGATCCTGAAAGGCCGCAAGGTACATACGGACGTCAGCCTCGTCATCGCGCCGGGTTCGAGCAGCATTCTGCGCATACTCGCGCGGAACGGCGCGCTTGCAGACCTCATCGAAGCGGGCGCGCGCATTCTGGAGAACGCCTGCGGTCCCTGTATCGGCATGGGCCAGTCCCCGCGCTCGGGCGGCGTGTCGCTGCGCACGTTCAATCGGAATTTCAAGGGCCGCAGCGGGACCCTCGACGCCGAGGTGTATCTGGTAAGCCCGGAAACCGCCGCCGTTTCAGCCGTGACGGGCTTGCTGACGGACGGCACGCAGAGCGGCATTGCGCTCGCGCCGACAGCCCCCGCCGACTTCCCCAAGAACGACCACTTTCTCGTGTCGCCCGCGGGTTTTGACACGGAGAACACGGCGGTCGCGATGGGACCGAACATCAAGCCGTTTCCGCAGAACACGCGCCTGCCGGACGTACTCACGGCCGTCGTGACGCTGCGCGCGGGCGACAACATCACGACGGACGACATCATGCCGTCGGATTCGCGGCTGCTGCCGTATCGCTCCAATATCCCCTATCTGGCGAACTACTGCTTTGAGAAGATCGACGCGGGTTTCGCGGAGCGCTGCCGCGCGGCCGGCGGCGCCGTGATCGTCGGCGGAGAGAATTACGGCCAAGGTTCGAGCCGCGAACACGCGGCCCTCGCCCCCCTGCACCTCGGCGTGCGCTTCGTGCTGGCTAAGTCCTTTGCGCGCATCCACCGCTCCAATCTGATTAACAGCGGCATACTGCCCCTGACTTTCGAAGATCCCGCCGATTGGGAACGGCTTTCGCAGGGATTGACCCTGCGCATAGAGAACGCGCGTGACGGGATCGCGGCGCCCGCCCTTACCGTCGCGATCAAGGAGAGCGGCGAAACGCTGCGCGCGCGCACCGGCTTCTCCGCGCTCGAGATCGCCATGCTGCGCGCAGGCGGCAGGATCAACGCGATCAGGGACGACGCGCGGCAGCAAGCCTCCGCAGCCGGTGCGCGATGAAAGCGGGGATCCATCGCAGCGAGGAGGCGCGCGCGCTTCACTCCCTGTCCCGCGATCTCTTTGACAAACTGCGCGAGGACATCCTGACGGAGCGGCTGAAGCCGGGGGAAAAACTTGCGGAGCAGCGCATCTGCGAGGCTTACAAAGTCAGCCGCACGCCCGTGCGCGAGGCCCTGAAGCAACTGGCGGCGGAGGGCCTTTTGGAAACGATTCCGAACAGAGGCGCTTTCGTGTCCGGCCTGTCGCGCGGCGATTTGGAGGACATCTTTGTTCTGCGCGAAATCTGCGAGTTGCAAGCCGTGCGCTGGGCCATAGAGCGAATCACGGACGAGCGGCTTGCGGAGCTTTTTGAAATCTTCGAATTTATGGAGTTCTACACGGAAAAGCGCGATACAAAAAAAATGACGGAAATCAATGCGAATTTCCACAAGCTGATCTACGCCGCGTCCGACTGCCGTATGCTGCGGCACATCCTCTCATCCTATCAGACATACATACGCCACAGCCGGCAGACCGAACCGTGCGCCGAGGCGGACCTGCCCGCGATTCTTGCGGAACACAAGCGCATATTTGACGCCTTTCACGCGGCGGACGCCGAAGCGGGCGCGAGTGCGATGCGCGCGCACATCAGAGGCGCCCGCGCACGCGCGCTTGGACATACCGTTTAATATTGAAAAATATTTCTAATAATGCCTTTCGCCGCCCGCTCAGCGTATCGGGCAAACCCCCGTTTCGCAGCCCTCGTTGCCCAGATCGTATTCGACCTCTTCCCTTTCGTACTTGGAGATCAGCGAGGGGATGAAAGGCTTCATCACAGCCGTTCGCCGCTCGTATTCCTCGCGCGATATCTCTTCGTAGGGCAGGAGTTCGTAGAAGCTGTCTTCAAAGGCGAGGAAAGAGAGCGCCACCGTGTCCTCCCAATGCGCGAAAACCCAGTCCTCTACGGCCTCCCATTCGTCGTCGCGCACATGAATCGTTATGGAGCAGTTGTGGTCCACGTAATGTTCCATAAACATCCTGTAGGTTTCGAGCTGTTCAATCGCGGAAATGTCGCGCTTGATCTTGCCCGCAGGGGACTTCACGGGAAATTCTATGACCCTTGTCGTGCAGTTTTCCTCGCTTTGCCCGACCTCCGGGAAGATGGGGTACTCCAGCTCCTTGCAGACCTCGGCGAGCGGATCATCGCTGCTGATGCGGATTCTGCGGATGTAGTAGGGCGCGTGGGAAAAATGGACGCCGCTCGACACGACGGGCAGGAGGCTCAGCGTACCCTCCGGCTTGATCGTGGTGACGAGCAGGGGCGCGGGCGCGCCGATCTCCGCCGCGTATTCCGCCGCCGCGTCCTTGGCCGTCTTGCGGAGCGCGGCCAGAAGCGCGATCTGTTCCTCCCGCGAATACTGCAGCGCGTTGCAGAGGTCCTGCCAACCCGTCAGCGAGCAGCCGAGCAGCCGGTCCCTCTGCTGGACGGCGTGCCATTCGGGGATCTCCAGCTCGGTGCAGGTCATCCTGTAGCCGGCGCGCGCCGAAAGCCGCTGCGCCGCGAGCAGGCCGCTCTCGTCTAACTTCCCGTCTTTCACGAAAGCCATGACGTTGACCGTGGTGAGGTTGCAAAGGCCCTTTGAATCCAGCAAAATCTCGGCACAGGGATTCACGCCTTGAAAATTCGGTCGCCGCTTGCTGCCGGCGCCCTCGTTGATCCAGCCCGGCTCGCCCGAATAGCGCATCTGCTGGAGATGCCAATGCAACTCCTCTCGCGTGGGTTTTCTGCGGTAGTAGATGGAATTGTTGCTCATCTGCCGATGAGCGATCTCGTTGTCGATAACCCATTTTTCGTCAAGCTTCTTGTACAGCTCGCTCTTCGCCTGCACGCATTCCTTGTCGTCCTGATCGATGAGGACGATCTCCGCCGTGCGTCTGACGCCGCCCACGACGACGTTCTCACCGATGATGTTCGCGATGTCGAGGCAGTCTATGGGCCGCAGGCGCACGAGGCCGCCCGCGGCGCGGCTGCCGGCTTTTTCGATTACGCGCGCGATTTTCATAAACATGTTCTTCATGCTCTGGTGTCCGCTGGCGGTGCCGCCGAACGTGCGCAGTTTCTCGCCCTTGGCGCGCACGTGGTCGTAGTTCAGCAGGATGGTGTGGATCTTGCGGTACTCCGTGCTGTAGAGCGCGCGCAGGAAATAATCCATCGACTGCACCCAACCCTCCTTGCTGTCGCCGATTGTAATTGTCATCGTGTCGTTGTGCGTAAATTCGACGGAGGTGTTGTCCTGCCGCGCGGTTTTCGGCACGGGCGTGTAGGATTCGTGAATGATCTCGACCGTCGTTCTGACGGCGGGCAGCTTCTCGACGTCGGAGCGCAGGACGCGCACGCCGACGCCGGAGCCGACCATGAGCAGGTAGAATATATCGCGATACGCCGAAAAATTATCGATGACCTGAAAGGAACAGTGGAAATTGGACATGGGGTAATGCTTGGAAACATCCGTGCTGCCGACCCACAGTGTTCGCCCGGACAGGAATTGCTTCAGCTCGTAGATATTGCGGTAGAGCTGCTCCGCTTCCTCCCGCGAGGTGGGAATCAGGCTGCAATTGTATTCGACGGAGCGCCTGACCGTTTCCCACCAGTATTCCCGCCGCAGCTCCTCGGGAATCCAGCGGGAATAGGTCCTGTAGTACACGAAGCTGCCGAGCTGGCTCATCGGCGAGGGCGCGTGCTTGAAGCGGCTCACAAATTCGTCGGAGATGATGCGCCCGTCGCGGCGTTTGCGTGCGTCGCGCGTCTTGTCGCGCTCATAGCGATAGATGATGAACTTCTTGGCAACCTCCTTGCGGTCGCCGGACATCAGGAAATCCTCTGCGAGGTCCTGCAAATCCTCGACGTGCATCGGCCTGTCGCTCTTTTCCGTCAGCTTCTCGATCTCGCGGGCAATGCGTTCCGCCAGCGCCTCGTCCATGCCGCGCGGCGTTTCCGTCATCGCGTTCTCGATAGCCAGCTTGATCTTGAGGCTGTTGAAAGGAACCTGTTTTCCGTCG
This sequence comes from Eubacteriales Family XIII. Incertae Sedis bacterium, assembly GCA_031283865.1. Taxonomy (GTDB): domain Bacteria; phylum Bacillota; class Clostridia; order Peptostreptococcales; family Anaerovoracaceae; genus JAITLA01. Next base: position 4,493 of record JAITAX010000082.1, on the reverse strand, counting down.
CGTTTGATTACAATGTTCATAGGGCGTCGCCTCCATATATAGTTGTGCTTTTTCAGTAATTACACATTATATAGTATCAGTCGGGTGCGCGCAAGGGGTTTTTGAAAATTTTATACGCCTTTTGTATTGACAGGGCGCAGAAATATGTTAAAATAAGAAAGTTGAACAGTCGTAGGGGTATAGCTCAGTCGGTAGAGCGATAGTCTCCAAAACTATGCGCCGTGGGTTCAAGTCCTACTACCCCTGCCATACGCAAATCGGCCCGGCCGGTTTGACGCGCAAGGCGCGCTCGGATTTCGCTTGCGGGGTGTAGCGCAGCTTGGTAGCGCGACCGGTTTGGGGCCGGTAGGTCGCAGGTTCAAGTCCTGTCACCCCGACCATTCCCAAAGGCGGGGCGCTTTTCCCTGCCGGTTCTCAGCGCGGCGGCCGGCAAAGGCCCCAAAACGCAAGATCCGATTCAGGGGCGTAAGAAGCCCCCTTGTGGGCCCTTAGCTCAGTTGGTCAGAGCATCCGGCTCATAACCGGGCGGTCCCGGGTTCAAGTCCCTGAGGGCCCACCACAAGAATATACGGAAACGCTGTGATCCCGCACCGGCTTGCGGCGTTTCCCCGCCGATATGCGCCCGGATAGCTCAGTTGGTAGAGCAATGGACTGAAAATCCATGTGTCCTTGGTTCAATTCCGAGTCCGGGCACCACGAAAAACCCCTTGGATCCTCGCGGTTCCAAGGGGTTTTCACATAATAAACGAACAAAGATCAGATACAAAAATTCGAAAATTCAGAAAGCTCAATTGCTCACGGCGTATTGAATACTCCACCGTAGTATGATACAATAAAGGGGACCTCAAAAAACCATCGTGCGTGAATTTACCGCGCGATTTGTTCAGCTCTTGGGACGAAAAGCGCGCGCGGACGGGGCGCGAACGGTTTCGCCGCACCGCGCATTTAGGACATAAAGGAGATACATTATTATGACGAGAAAAGAGGCTTACAGTCATATTGACCATACCCTGCTCAAGGCGGTCGCGACCTTTGCGGACATCGAGAAGCTCTGCGATGAGGCGCTGCGGCTCGGCGCGGCCTCCGTCTGCGTACCGCCCTGCTATGTAAGGCGCATACGCGACGCATACGGGGATAGGCTCAGGATCTGCACGGTCATCGGATTTCCGCTCGGCTACAGCGTCACCGCCGCGAAGCTGACCGAGGCGAAGCAGGCGCTGGCGGACGGCGCGTCCGAAATCGACGCGGTTGTGAATATCGCGGACGTGAAGAACGGGGATTACGCCCGCGTGCTCGACGAGATCAAGCAGCTTCGCGCGGCGGCGGGCGCGCACATTCTGAAAGTGATCGTCGAAACCTGCTATCTTTCGCAGGAGGAGAAGATCAAACTTTGCGAAATCGTCACCGAGTCCGGCGCGGACTACATCAAGACCTCCACGGGCTTCGGGACGGCGGGCGCCGAAGAGGCCGACATCGAGCTTTTCAAGGCGCATATCGGGCCGAAAGTCAAGATCAAAGCCTCCGGCGGCATTCGCACGGTCGAGGCTTTGTTGCGCTTCCTCGCCCTCGGCTGTGACCGCGTCGGGGCCAGCGCCGTGTTCGATCTGCCCGAGGAGGACCCGTCATGACGATGTACGATATCCTATTGAAAAAGCGCGAGGGCGGGACGCTCTCGAAAGAGGAGATAGGCTGTTTTGTAAAAGGCTGCACGGACGGCTCGATTCCCGACTACCAGATATCGGCTTTCCTGATGGCCGTCTTCTTCAAGGGGCTTTCGCGCGAGGAAACCTTTCTGCTGACGGAGGCGATGATGCACTCCGGCGACGTCGTGGACCTCTCGTCGATTGCGGGCGTCAAGGTCGATAAGCACAGCACGGGCGGCGTCGGCGACAAGACCACGCTCATCGCGGGACCCTTGGCCGCGGCCTGCGGCGTACCCGTCGCGAAGATGTCCGGCAGGGGACTGGGCTTCACGGGCGGCACCGTGGACAAGATGGAATCCATTCCGGGCATGAGAACCTCGCTCGAAGCGGATGAGTTTATCGCCCTCGTGAATCGCGTGAAGCTCGCCGTCATCGGGCAGACGGGTCATATCGCGCCTGCGGACAAGAAGCTGTACGCGCTGCGCGATGTGACGGCCACGGTGGACAATCTCTCGCTGATCGCGGCGAGCGTGATGAGCAAAAAGCTGGCCTCGGGCAGCGACGCCTTTGTCCTCGACGTCAAATGCGGCAGCGGCGCCTTTATGGAAACGGTCGAGGACGCCAAGGCGCTCGGCGAACTCATGGTCGAGATCGGGGCCGCGAACGGCAAGAAGACCATAGCGCTCGTCACGAACATGGACCGGCCGCTCGGCAGGGGCGTCGGCAACAGCATCGAGGTCATGGAAGTGATCGACACGCTGAAAGGCGCGGGTCCTGCGGATATCACGGAGCTGTCCCTGCAGCTCGCTTCCTATATGATCTATGCCGGCGGCTTGGCCGCTTCGCCGGAGGCGGGCTATGCGGCGGCGCAGCGGGCGCTTCGCGGCGGCGCGGGGCTTGCCAAGCTGCGGGAACTCATCGCCGGCCAAGGCGGGAACCCCGCCGTCACGGACGACTTTTCGCTCTTTCCGAGGGCGGCCTTGTCCGTCTCGGTCTGCGCCGACGCGGACGGCTGTGTCGGCGGCATTGCGGCGCGCGACATAGGGGTCGCCTCGCGGCGTTCGGGCGCCGGCAGGGAAACGAAAGACGATGTGATAGACCTCTCCGCGGGCGTCATCCTGCACAAGACGGTCGGCGACGCCGTAAAGGCGGGTGATACCCTTGCCGTCGTCCGCGGAAACGACGCCGAGAAACTTCATGACGCGGCTGCCGTCGCGAAAGCGGCGTTTCGCATCGGTCCCGAGCGGACGGCACCCGCGCCGCTCATATACGCCGTCATCGCGTAGCCGATGCCGCTCGATTCTCGCCGCCGCGGGCTTTCTCGCCGGCGCGGCGGCTGCGGGCGTTGCGGTTGCGTTGCGGTCAGCGTTGCGGGCGTTTTCAAGTAATACTTGACGAAAGGCCCGCTTGATGGTACATTAGAACAGGATGCCGGTCGGCGCGACAATGGATGGGCGCGGAGCCGGCGCGTAAAATAAAAGGAGGAAGAAAGAAATGAAATTGAAGAAGATTGCAGCGGTTCTAACGACGGCGGCTTTGCTGCTTGTCGGGTTTGCGGGTTGCGGCGGCAGCTCGCCTTCGGAGAGCACGGGCGAGGAAAGCGCCGCGACGAACGAGGAGGCGGATGCCGGCGAGGGCGCCGCGACCATATCCGTCGGCCTTGTGACCGATGTCGGCGGCGTCAACGACCAGTCTTTCAACCAGAGTGCGTGGGAGGGCTTGCAGCGCTTCGGCGGTGATACAGGCTCCATTGTGAACTACGTCGAATCCAAGGATGAGAGCGGCTATGCGCCGAACATCGAAACATTTATCGATCAGGGCACCGACTTGATCTGGGGCGTGGGCTTCATGCTCGGCGACGCTTTTGCGCAGGCCGGCAACGACAATCCGGAACAGCAGTTCGCAATCGTCGATTACGCCTACGCGCCCGAGGATGTCCCGAACAACAACGTTACGGGCGTCGTGTTCGCGACGGAAGAATGTTCTTTCCTCGTGGGCTATGTTGCGGGCAAGATGAGTGAAACCGGCAAGGTCGGTCACATCAACGGTATAGCCTCCGGCACAATGGAAACCTTTGCCGTCGGCTATTACGCGGGTGTGTTGACCGCGAATCCGGACGCGCAGATCATGGGGCAGTATTCCGGCTCTTTCAGCGATCCCGCCGCAGGTAAGAACATCGCCAACCAGTATTACGCCGACGGCGCCGACATCATCTTCTCGGCGGCGGGCGCGACGGGCAACGGCGCCATCGAAGCCGCCAAGGAGCAGGGCAAGTGGGCCATCGGCGTCGATATGGATCAGAATTACATCGCGCCCGACAACGTGCTTACCAGCGCCTTGAAGCGCGTCGACAACGCGCTCTATGACGTTTCTACGCAGATGCTGGACGGCTCGTTCGTGGGCGGAACCACGCAGGTCTACAACCTGAAGAATGACGGCGTCGGCTATGCCACGACCGGCGATCACATCCCGGCGGAGATTCTCGCGGAGGTCGAGGCGATCAAGGCCGACATCATTGCGGGCAATCTGAAAGTCCCGGCGACAGCCGCAGAGCTTGAAGCGCAATTCCCGGGCAAGTACAACTTGCCGCCCGTGGAGGAGCAGTAGTTTAAACGCGCGGAACACAAAGGAGGCGGTTTCCATTTATTGGGAGCCGCCCCTTGCGCATAGCACCGATTTGTTTTGTAAGAGAGGACTTTTCCATGGATGACAGCTTAACCCGTCCGGCCGCCGCGCCGGAATCGCCTCCCGCAGTAGACATGCAGGGCATCACGATGATGTTCGGGTCCTTCAAGGCCAACGACAATGTATGTCTTACAACGCCGCAGCGTTCGATTCACGCGATCTTGG
>JAITAX010000199.1 GCA_031283865.1 Eubacteriales Family XIII. Incertae Sedis bacterium | reverse complement strand
GGAGGCCCTGCGCATCCTGACGCAGAAGAAGAACATCCGCCTGCTGCGGCTCGCGGGTCCGGTCGGGGCCGCGCCGCGCGGCGCGCTCGATCTCAAGCGCGTTTCGGGCGGACTTCTCGTGCAGGACGCGGACGAGGCGCTGTACGGCGCGGAGGCTTGGGCGCTCGTGACGGAGCGCGCGCCGACGGAGTCCGAGCGCGCGGATATGGACTTCGCCATGAGAGTAGTCAAGCACGTCAAATCCAACGCGATTGTGATCGCAAAGGGCGGCAGGACCTTGGGCGTGGGCCCCGGGCAGGTCAATCGCATTTGGGCCGTGCAGAACGCCATAAGACAGGCGACAGGCCCGCTTGCGGGCGCCGCGCTCGCGTCCGATGCTTTCTTCCCGTTCGACGACTGCGTGTCTGCGGCGGCGGAGGCCGGGATCACGGCTGTCATCCAGCCCGGGGGTTCCGTGAACGACGCGGATTCGATCAAAAAGGCGAATGAAGCGGGGATGGCGATGGTGTTTACGGGCATACGCCACTTCAAGCATTAAATATATAAAGGACGGATTATGAAAGTAATGATCGTAGGCGGCGGAGGCCGCGAGCACGCCATCGCTTGGAAGCTGCGGCAGAGCCCGAGGCTTACGGAGCTTTATTGCGCGCCGGGCAACGCCGGCATCGCTTCCTTGGCGACCTGCGTTGACATCGCGGCTGAGGACGTGGACGGTCTGACGGCGTTTGCGGTCGAGAAGAGACCGGATCTCGTCGTGATCGGACCGGAGGTCCCGCTCGCGCTGGGCCTGACGGATCTGCTGCGGGACGCGGACATCCGCGTCTTCGGCCCGAACGCCAAATGCGCGCGCCTCGAGGCCTGCAAGAGCTTTACGAAGCGCTTTCTCGAAAGGCACGGCATCCCGACGGCGCGCTACAGGGTATTTCGCGACAAGCATGAGCTGCTTGACCACATCGGCTTGTTCGGCTTCCCGATGGTGCTCAAGGCCGACGGCTTGGCCGCGGGCAAGGGCGTGATCCTCGCTGAAACGGCGGCGGCGGCGCGGGACGCCATAGAGGACATGATGGGCAAGCGCGTGTTCGGCGCGGCCGGCGACACGGTGGTGGTCGAGGAATGCCTTGAGGGGACGGAGGCTTCGATGCTCTGCTTCGTGGACGGCGGCGCCATCGTCCCGATGGAGTCCGCGCAGGATTACAAGCGCGTATTCGACGGGGATGAGGGCCCGAATACGGGCGGCATGGGCAGCTATTCGCCGAGCCTGCTCATCGACGAGACCCTTGAGGACGAGATACGCGAACGGATACTGGCGCCCACCTACGAGGGATTCAAGGCGGACGGTCTCGACTTCAGGGGCGTGCTGTTCATCGGCCTGATGCTCACGGAGGACGGCCCGAAAGTGATCGAGTTCAACAATCGCTTCGGCGATCCGGAGACGCAGGCGATCCTGCCGCGCCTGCAAAGCGATCTGCTCGACATCTTTCTGGCGGTGACGGAGGACAGGCTCGCGATGCAGGAATTGCGCTGGAGCAAGCGCCGCTCCGTCTGCGTTGTGCTCGCCGCGGGCGGCTATCCCGGCGCCTACGAGAAAGGCAAGGTGATCGACGGCTTGGAACGCGTGGACGGCGATGCGCTTGTGTTCCACGCGGGAACCGCAGCGGGGGCGGATTCGCGCGCGCTGCGCACGGCCGGCGGGCGCGTGCTCGGCGTGACGGCCCTCGGCGCGACGCACGAAGAGGCGCGCGAAAAGGCGTATGCGAATGCGGCAAAGATCCGATTCGACGGCGTGCAATACAGGCGCGACATCGGCATCGTAAAGGAGGTCTGAGGCTTGCCTGCCGTGAGAACGAAGAAACGATTTCGCATCAACTACCTGCGGCTGCTGCTCATGCTGCTGTTCGTTTCGATGATCGCCTGCGGCGTCTATCTCCTGTCCTCGAGCCTGTTCGAGGCGAGCAGGGGCGAGAACGCGGCGTCCTCGGGCCAAACGGCAAGCGCGGGCGAATCCGCTGCCGGCGCGGCGGCGTCCGCACAGGCCGAGACCGGTGCCGACGTCGGTTCCGGTTCCGGCGACGCGGCGGCGCAGAACCCTTTCGCGGCTTTCTATTACTACGAGGCGGAGCGGCAGGGGCGCTATGAGAATTACGCGGCGCGCCATTCGGATCTGACGCCGGATGAAATCGTTTGGCGCGTGGACGCGGACCTCGACAGGTTTGCCTATACGAATATAGAGGCCGTCACGGCGTATTCGCCGCCTGTGCTGCTGAACAAATACCGCAAGCTGCCGGACGACTACGTACCGCAGGATCTCGTGAACACCTCATCGGGGCAGCAGATGACGCCGGAGACGAAAGCGGCCTATGAGGCGCTGCGGGACGCCGCCGGCGCCGCCGGGCATCGCATAAGCGCGTCTTCCGCGTACAAGTCCGTCGAGTATCAAAAGGGCGTCTACAACAAGTACGTCATGGAATACGGCAAGGACGCCGCGGATGATTTTGTCGCAAGAGCGGGCCACAGCGAACATCATCTGGGTACGGCCATCGATTTGGCCGGCAGCGCGGGTACGCAGGAGGGCTTCACGGGTACGCCGGAGGCCGCATGGGTGGCGGAAAACGCTTGGCGCTACGGCTTCATCATGCGCTACACGGAAGACAACAAGGACGTGACCGGCTATAGGCCCGAACCGTGGCACATCACCTTTGTCGGGGAGGAAGCGGCCGCGATCATGCACGAGCAGGGGATCGGCAGCTTGGAAGAATATGCGGTGAAGTATGTGCGTCACAGACCGTAGGCCGCCGTCCGGCCTGTGTGCGGGTGCGCTGCGTTCGGCGGCGGGCGTTCGGCGGCGTCAAAAAATGATTGAGAACAGGCGCAAGCAGAAACAGGAGAAGGGATATGAGTAAGATGCAATATGGATATATGACATTTGAGCGGGACGACGCTTTTCACAGGAAGCCTTTTGTGGAAAGCATTATGAAGTTGATCGGCGAATGGGGCGAGGACATCTTCAGCGACGATGATGCGCTTTCTGTCAGCATTGATTCGCCTTGGGGAACGGGGAAGAGCGCCATGCTCGCGATGTGGGTGAACTACTTGGCCGAAACCCCAAAATACAGCCGATACAAGGTGGTCTATTACAATGCGTGGCAAAACAATTATTTCAACGACGCGTTCCGCCCCTTGCTTTACGAGCTGCAGAACAACGACGACGGGCCGCAGATTGAGGCGTTCAGAAAGGCGGGCATAGAGATGGCCGCAGCCTTGGCCGAGGGCGACAGCGATATCCTGCGGATATTGGCGAGCCGCGCCGCCGGCGAGGGCGCGGGCTATTTCGGGAGCTTCCGCAAGATCAATCAGACGAGCGAAGCCTTTGCGAAAGCCTTTGCGAAGCTGGTTCCCTCGAACGGCAAGCTGATCGTGTTCGTGGACGAGCTGGACCGCTGCCGGCCGGATTTCGCGATTGCGACGCTCGAGTTGATCCGCCATTACATGAGCGTGCCGAACGTGGTGTTTGTGTTCACGATGGATCTGTCGCAGCTGACGCAGCTCGTGCGTTCGATCTACGGCTTCGATACGGACGCTTGGGGCTATCTGCGCAGGTTTTTCAACGTCAGCTTCCGTATGCCGATGCCGGAGCTTACGAAGTACGTGGAAAACCTGCTCTACAAGGCGATCAACGACAGCGATGCGCTGAAAGAGGTGAAATTTGCGCATATCATGAGCAGCATGTACACGTATTTCGGCCTGCACATCCGCGATGTGGAGAAGATCACGACCAATTTCATCATTTTTTATTCGATGAACAAGATCGCGAACGATCCCAACAAGCCTAAGTCGCTCGCGCGGCTCGGCGCCTATCTGTACTTTATGATTTTGAAGTATAAGTACCCGGAGGTCTACAAAGGCATACTCGACAAGGGCGGCTACCATCTGGAGGGGGATCTCGTCGAGGGCAAATACATGCTGGAACGCCGGTTCTGCGGGCAGGGAGAGATCAAGGATCTGCTGCGCACGATGCAGGGCAACCGCTTCTGGGATGAGGACGCAGGCCCCGGCTATATCGCCGCGTATCTGTTCCCCGAGATCGTGCCGGACGCGAAGAGCCTGGGGCAGCATATCTTTGAAGCCATAGAACTCTTCGCCGAGGTGGGTTAGACGCGGCGCGCGCCGCGCGTCCCGTGCTCAGAACGGGCGTCCCGCGACGATTTCAAGGTCGATGGTGAGGCAATGCAGGGAATCGAGCGCGGAGGGATCGAGATTTTTGCCGGCTGTGAGGGGCGTCATGGCCGGCAGGGCTTTTTTTTGCTCTGCCTGCAGCGCGCAGCGGTATCGGATGTTCGCGCGTTCGGCTATGCGCATGTGCTTCGCGCAGTGCGCCGCGGCTTCGCTTTCGCCGCGCCCGCGCTCGCCGAGCAGCGCGCGCAGCTCCCGCAGGTAGTCCCGGCCCGGCAGGACCTTGATGAGGACGCCGTTCGGCGCGAGGATGCGGCGAAACGCGCCGTAGCCGGCCGGGCTCAGCGCGTTGAGGATGAGATCGAAAGCGCCGTCCCGAAACGGCGGTTTTGCCAGATCCGCGACGATCCAAGCGATGTCCGCGTCATAGTCCGTCGCCATCGCAACGGCGTCGCGCGACAGATCAAGTCCGTAGAATCGGCAGGCGTCGCGCAGCTGTGCGTCGCGCGACAGCATGAAAGCGTAGTAACCCTCCCCGCAGCCTGCGTCGAGCACGCGGTGCGCACCCGCGCTTTCGCTTCGAATCGGGGCTTCGGACGGGCGGAGATGTTTTTTCGCGATCCCCGTGATCGCGCGCGCCGCTTCTTCATAGAACCCGAAACCGAACACGGCCCGCCGGCTCTCGAAGAGCGCTCGGCTGTAGACGCTTTTCGCGTCGCCGCCGCGGCCCTGCAGGTTCGCGTAACCCTTTTTCGCGAGGTCGTAGCTGTGTCCCCGCGCGCAGCGCAGGGCGGACGTTTCGCGCGCGAACAGCAAGGCCCCGCCGCAGACGGGGCAGGAGAGGACGCCGGGATCGCGCGCGAGCAGTGCTTTCAGGCGCTCCGCCTTGCCGATTTTCGGTTGTGGGTTCGGGTTTCGCTCTGTCATTATGCCCCCTGTTTTCGGTGATTCACAGGCGTTGCTGTCAGCGGTTAACATCAGTATATCGCGGTTTTCGCCCAAAGGCAACATACATATTGTATTCCGGCGCGGATTGCGGTATAATCGATGCAGGACGCCGGTACAGCGCAGAGGTCGATGCCGGCCCAAGCGGCCCGCCTGCATACGTCGGAGGCAACCTCTGAATTGCAACGACG
>JAITAX010000169.1 GCA_031283865.1 Eubacteriales Family XIII. Incertae Sedis bacterium | reverse complement strand
CGGACGACATCATCAAGTCCGCCGGCTATCGCATAGGACCCTATGAGGTGGAAAGCGCGCTTGAGCGGCATCCGGCCGTTCTGGAATGCGCCGTTACGGGCGCGCCGCACCCGCTGCGCGGGCAGGTCGTAAAGGCGAGCGTCGTGCTTGCGCCGCCCTACGAGCCGTCGGACGCGCTGAAGAAAGAACTCAGGGCTTTTATGAAGACCGTCGCGGCTGCGTACAAGACGCCGCGCATCATAGAGTTCGTGGGCGAACTGCCCAAGACCGTCTCCGGAAAGGTGCGCCGCGCGGCTGTGCGCGCGCGCGCGGAATCGGAGGACACGAAAGGAGAATAACAGAATACTATGGCGGATTTTCTGCTTGATCTGTTCCGCGCGATGCCGAAAGCGGAACTGCATATGCACCTCGACGGCGCGCTCGGCGTCAGAACCGCAATCGGGCTTATGGCGAAGCGCGCCGCGGCGGACGGCGCGGAAACCCCGGACGGCGAGCCGTCGGACGCGCGCGGCAAGGGCGGCGCCCTTTCGCCGCAGTCCTATGAAGCGCTGTTTCGCAGGCTCGTAATCGGCGGGCCGCTCGCGACGCAGGCGGAACTGCTCGGATATTACGATTTGCCGATAGAACTCATGCAGAGCGAGGAAGCCTTGGAACGCGTCACGGACGATCTGCTTCGCGACAAGGCGGCTGATCGCGTGCGCTACTGCGAGATACGCTGGGCGCCCGCGCTTCACTGCGCGGAGGGGCTGCGCGTGCGCCGGGTCGTGGAGAGCGTGGCGCGTGCGACAAAGCGCGCCTGCGCCCGCTACGGCATCCTCGCGCGCCTGATCGTCGTCGGGATGCGCGCCCACGCGCCCGAAAAAAACGCCGCCATGCTGCGCGAAGCGGCGGAGGCGGATACGCTCGGGCTGCTCGTCGCCGCCGATCTCGCGGGACCGGAGGCGGACAATCCCGATCCGGCCGTGCAAAAGCCTTTTTTCGATACGGCGCGGCGCTTGGGTCTCGGCCTCACGCTGCACTGCGGCGAACTGCCGGGCAGCGCGGATGCGATCAGGCGCTGTGTTGAGCGCATCGCCCCGGACCGCATCGCGCACGGAAGCGGCGCGGCGGAGGACGAGGCCCTCTGCCGCCTGCTCGCGGAGCGGGGCATCCGGCTCGACCTCTGCCCCACGAGCAACATCCAAGCGGGGCTTTACAGGGATTACGCGGACTTTCCCGTCGCGACGCTCTTTCGCCGCGGCGTTCCCGTGAGCATAAGCACCGATTCTCCCGTGATCTCGGGCCTTTCGCTGAGCGAGGAATATCACAGGACGGCGTCGGCCGGGCAACTCGGCCTCGCGGACTTATGGGCGATCAATCTGTCCTCCTTGGACAACATCTTCGCGGAGGATTCCGTGAAATGCGCGCTCAAAGAGGAATTTCGCGCGTGGGCGCGCGGCGTTTCGGAACTTTGCCCTTAGCGTCCGCCCGCGGCAGACCTCCGGCCGGCTGCCTTTGAATCGCAATCAAAACAGCAAAAATATTTTCAAAATGTTGCCCGGGCAACATACTTTTTCGTTTTTTTATTGTAGAATTGTTAGGACGTAAGATGTAAGCCGCATTCGGCAGTGCGAAAAACGGAGACCCGCGGTGAGGAAATGAGAAGATTTGTTGTTCTTTTGTTGTTGATCTGCTGCCTTGCGCCGCCGGCTTTCGCGCTGAACGCGGAACCCGCGCCGCCGCAGGATCCCGAAAGCTTTGCGTTTTTGTATTTCGGCGATATCCAGGTCGTCGAGAGCGCAGAGGCCGATTTTGCCGCCTGGGAGACGCTCGCGCGGGACGCGCTGTCGCGCAATCCGGGCATCGCTTTCGCGCTGCAGGGCGGCGACATCGTGGAGAGCGGGATCGACGAGGCGCAGTGGCGGGCTTTCTTCGCGGCGGCGGACAGGGCGCTCGGCGAACTGCCTTTCTTCCCGACGAACGGCAACCACGAGTCGAATTTTCTCGGCGGCAAGCCGGAACGCTATCTGGAGCTGTTTGATCTGCCGCAGAACGGGCCTGCGGGCTTTCCGGAGGAGTTCTACTCTTTCGACTACGGCAACGCGCACGTCCTCGTTCTCAATTCGTGGATCTTTTCCGGCGAACAAAACCTGACGGAAGCGGATTTCGCCGCCATCGACGCGTGGATCGCGGACGACCTCGCGGCGGCCTGCGGCGCGACGTGGCGGATTGCCGTGACGCACGTTCCGATCTACGCCGTACACAGCGATCTCACGTCCGACAAGGCGCGGGCGCATTGGGCGCCGATTTTCGAGAAATACGGGCTTGACCTCTGCTTCGTCGGCCACCAGCACGTCTACAGCCGGCTGAAGCCGCTGACGGACGGCGCGGAGGACGCCGCCGACGGCGTGACCTATATCATGGGCAATTCGGGGCGCAAATTCTACGATTCCGCCGACGAGAGCCTTGCCGCGCGCACGCTGTACAATGCGGCGACCTATCAGCTTGTCCGCGTGGACGGCGGTGCGCTGACCGTGCAGAGCTTTGACGCGGCGGGCGAGGAAGCGGATTTTATCGCCTTGACGCCGCGCGGGGGCAAAGCGCTGACGCGCGGGGCCTTTGTCGCGGAATTTCTGCCGGACGCGCGGCTGCTCGGCTACGGCGACGGCGAAACGGGCCTTGACAAGACGATCACAAACGAGCAGACGGCGACGCTGCTCTGGCGAAAGGCCGGAAGCCCGGCGGCCGGCGGCGGTGAGGCGGCTTCGCCTTGGGCGCGCGCCGCGTGGGCCTGGGCGACGGCGGCCGGCCTGTTTGAAAGCGCGAATCCGAAAGACGCGACAAGCCGCGCGCTCGCCGCATACAATATTCATTTGTTGGAGGTGACAGAGTGAAGAAATCATTTTCGGCGGCCCTGCTTGCCGCAATCCTGCTGCTCGTGTTCTGCGCTTCGCCCGCGTTCGCGAAGACGACGCCCGCCGGCCAGACGGTCGGGACCGTGCTGTTCTACGTCGAGAACGCGCGCGGCGAAGAAATCCTCGTGTCGAAGATACTCGTTTCCGAGATGGAAGCGGATATGAAAGCCGGAAAGATCGACGACGCCCTGCACAATTACAGCCTGCTCGACAAATTTGTAACGACGCTGCATCAGGAGGCGCAGGGCTTTACCGTGCAGGCGTTCATCGACTACGCGCGCGAAAAGTCGCCGATCCCGGCGCTGCGGGCGCTGCCCTTGGCGCTGTCCGGCAAATCGGAGATCAGCTTTTGGGAGATCGACCAGACGGGCTATGACGATCTCGACACCTACAGCTATGCGGATCTGTACGAAACGCCGCGCTACAACTTTCCGCTGCTGTATGAATATTGGGATTACGCGAAGCAGGACTATTACGACCCGGCGGGCAAGCTGACGCGCGCGCAGGTCATCGATCTGATCTTCGCAAACGGCGAGCCGGAAACGGTGATCCTCTCCGTTCGCGCTTTCAGCCAGCGATATATGGTTACGACGGAGAAATTCGGCGTCGATTACAATATGGAGAATTACTGGCAGAGCCAAAATCTGCTCGACAACGCGCGCACGATGCGCGTTATGAAACCCATGACGCGCGCGGAACTGTACAATAAGACCTCGACCGCGATGGATACGCGCTACTGGACGGCGAACTTCCGCCTGCGCCCCGAGAACGCGCCGGACATCGCCGCGCTCGGTCGCGCGGCCGCGCCGACGGCGGTCATGACGGAGGCGGGAGACAACTACTACATCCGCTTCGCCTGCGATACGCCGGGCGCGACGATCCTGTACAACCACAACTTCATCTCGCCGAGCTACACGCCGACCTCGCCCTACGGCGACGGTGCGGTCGTCGTACCCAAGGAATATTTCAAGTCCGGGACGGTGACGATGACGGCGCGCGCGATCAAAGAGGGGTTCAGCGACGCGGGCGTCGTAACGCTGACGCTCAGCTCGTCGGGCGCGGAACAAAACCCCGAGGCGCCGCCGGCGGCTTTCTCCGACGTACCCGAGAACGCGTGGTTTGCGGAGGCCGCGCGCTACGTCACGGAGAAAGGTCTGTTTGATTTCACGAGCGGAAACGCTTTCTCTCCCGGCGCGCCGATGACGCGCGCCATGCTCGTCACGGCGCTGTACCGCGCGGAGGCTTCGCCGCGCGTCGCTTCGGCGGACGATTTTTCGGACGTGACGCGCGGAACGCCGCTTGCGGCGGCGGTTTCGTGGGCGCGGGACGCGGGCGTCGTGAGCGGCATGGGCGACGGCAGCTTCATGCCCGATGCTTCCGTCACGCGCGAGCAGATTGCGGCGATGCTCTACCGCTACGCGGGGCATAAGAGCGCGGATACGGGCGCAAAGGGCGATCTCGCCGCTTTCACCGACGCGGAGGGGATTTCGGGCTGGGCATCCGAAGCGCTTGCGTGGGCGGTCGGCGCGGGCGTCGTGAGCGGCATGGGCGACGGTTCGGTCGCGCCGCAGGGTATGGCGACGCGCGCACAGGTGGCGCAGATGTTGCGCAATTTCATGAAATAATGTTACTATTCGACCCCCACGCCTTTTTGGCCCGGCTCGGAACCTGCTGACCTATATTGGCTTCCTCACGTAACTTTGTGTACGCTCCGGGAGCCAAATAGGTCAGCAGAACCCGATCTGAATCAAACAATCGCGGCGCTCGAATAGTTTTGA
>JAITAX010000081.1 GCA_031283865.1 Eubacteriales Family XIII. Incertae Sedis bacterium | reverse complement strand
GTGGGAGCAAATGCCGTCTGTTGGGCGGGAGATATTATGAGATTCAAACAGGGCGATATTATTAAATTTAATTTTGACCCTACGCTTGGACATGAGCAAGCGGGATACCGGCCGGCCGTCGTCATAAGCAGAGGTTTATTCAATGAGCAAACCGGGCATCTGGTCGTTTGTCCGATAACAAATACCGTAAAGCCGTACCCGACGCGCATTCTCATTACCGGGCAGGCAAAAACACAAGGATATGTTATTTGCGAACACATCAAAACAATCGACGTAAGCGCAAGAAATCCAATATACGTTGAACCGATAGACGATGCGATTTTGGACAGCGTACTCGGCGTAGTGGCGGCTGAACTGGCAAAGGACATATAACCGGCCGGCACAGAAAATACGGATAATTTGCCCTAAACCCGGCTCGAAGACGATGCCACGACACAAGAGGCTGCCTCTTTTATTTAGAGACAGCCTCTTTTTCGTTCAGTATTCTGTTTCCAGCAGTCCGTAGTTCCCGTCCTTGCGCTTGTAGACCACGCCTACGGTATCGGTCTCCACGTTCAGGAACACGAAGAAATTGTGTTCCAAAAGCTCCATCTGCATCAGCGCCTCGTCCACGGACATGGGCAGCAAATCGAACTTCTTGCGGCGCACGACCGCCGGTTCTTCGTCATCGCTTTCGGGATAATCGGGTACATCCGCAAACAGGATGGTTTTGTTGTCCTTGTGCTTCTTCTGCAATTTCGTCTTGAACTTGGACATCTGCGCGGACAGCTTGTCGACCACGCGGTCCACGCCGCTGTAGATGTCGCTCGTCGTGTCCTCCGCCCTGAAAATGACGCCTCTGGCGTTGATCGTCGTTTCGATCTTCTGCCGGCCTTTCTCAAGCGAGAGCGTCACGTTCGCGTTGATGTCGTTTGAAAAATACTTGCCGAGCTTCTTGAATTTTGATTCGATGGTCTCCTTGAGATGATCGCTCGCGTTCAGGTTTTTGCTCGTTATGATAACCCTCATGTACGCCTCCGTCGCGGCCCCGGGCCGCTGCAAACTCATTGTGACAACGTATTGCCGCCCCAGCCTGCGGGGCAAAAAATCGCGCGGCGTTTAAAAACAATACCCGCGCCCATGTGGTTATTATATCAAAAGATCCCTCGATTGTCATATACATTTTTGAAAGCGCTAAATCCGAGCCCGCCCGGAGCCTGCCCGCACCGTCACAGTTCAGAGGTAGCCGGCCGGCGGCTTGGTAATCCTCTCCGCTCTTCGCAACCCCACGGCATCCTGCGCGATGCGCGGCTTTATTCACGGAACATGCACGGGGACGGGCGCTTCCATAAAAATCCAAACCCGAAAGGTATGATTTTTTGCGGTGCTTCGGTCCGGCAAGACGCCTGTGCAAACTGTGGATAAGTCTGTGACTAATTGAAACCGCGCGCTTCGGAATGTGGATGAATCTCCGTCCGGGAAAATATGCGCCCTCAATACCGTATTCTTTCATATAACAGAAAATATATTGAAATTTCAGCGGTTTGTGTTTGAATAAATATTCATAGATCCGCTGCGGAACGCAGGCGCGCGCGGCTTTCTCGACAGCGCGGCGGCATGTGGATAAAAAGGGGGAATTTGAGAGATGGGCGTAAAAATCGTTTCCGTCGAATCCTGCGGCCGTCCGGCTGACCCGGTCATTGACCCCACACTCGCCTGCCGGGTTTCCCGGAGGACTTACATCTAAACTGCGCCATGATCGCCGCCGCATTGCGGTCCGGTTTACGTGGGTCCTTTTGCCCGCAGCCGGCTTGGACTTTCAACCGCAGACCCGGACAGTCGCAGGATTCGACGCCGCCGCGCGACGAACGCGCCGCGGGGAAGCGGCGTTCACATCGCGCCGCGCAGGTCGCCGGCGTCCGTTCCCGCGTCCGCGCCCGCGGCGAACACGATGAACCGCACGGAGACCGCGCCCGCAGACAGCAGTGTTTCCGCGCAGGCGTCAATCGTGCTGCCGGTCGTGAAGATATCGTCGACGAGCATCACGCGCAGGCCGCGCACGGCCTCTTCCCTGCCGCGCGCCAAGGCGAAAGCGCCCTGCACGTTTGCGCCGCGCTCCTCTGCGGACAGGCTGCTCATGACGCGCGTGCTGCGCGTCCTTTCGAGAAGCGTTCGGTCGTAGGGGAGCGCGATCAGGCGCGCGAGCTGCCGGCCCGCGACGTCCGCTTGGTTGTAGCCGCGCTTCCGCTCCTTTTTTCCGTACATCGGCACGGGCAGCAGCAGATCGATCTGCGGCGGCGCGCCGTGCGCGTGCGCCTCCCACAGCAATCTGTCGTGCATGACGCGGGCGATGTGCGCGCCGTAATAGGTTCTGCCGCCGTACTTGAAGCCGTAAAGCAGTTCGCGGCAGTCCGCGTACTCGACGCAGACGCAGCCCTTTTCAAACAGTTGCCCGCCGTCCGCGCAGTTCGCGCAGAGCGTGCGCGCGCCCGCGTCGCGCAGGGGCTTGCCGCATTTGTCGCAGGTCCGGTCGTTCGCCCAGCCAAAGCGCTCCCTGCACGCGTCGCACAAGGCGTAGGGACGCGACGCGTCGATCAGATTGCCGCAGGCTATGCAGTAGATCGACGGCGGGTACAGCAGGTCGAGCGCGGCTTTCGCGGTTTTTTTCAATAGGCGCCGCAGCGCGGGCGCGGCGCCGGCCGCCGCTTCGCCCTGCGGCGCGGCCTTTGCAAGCTCTTTTAAATTTATATTTTTCATAAGAATACCATGCTTTCCCGTTGCTGCGCCCTGCCCCGTTGCTGCGCCCTACCCTGCTGCCCTGCCCCGTTGCGGCACTCTGCCCCGCTGCGGCGTTCTGCGGCACGCCAAAGCGCGAGGCGCTTACGCGGGCGCCTCCCGCCTGAAAAGCTCTGCCCCACCGCCCGGCAGAAAGGCGCGAAGCCGCGCGCAAAGTCCGGAATAGCGGTCGTTGATCTCCGTGTTGTTCACCATCCCCCACAGGTACTTTTCCATGCCGACGAGGATGACCGCGCGCTTCCCGCGCGTCACCGCCGTATAGAGCAGGTTGCGCGTCGCAAGCGCCGGCGGGAACCGCGCAATGGGCATCAGAATCAGCGGAAACTCGCTGCCCTGGCTCTTGTGCACCGTGATGGCATAGGCAAGTTCCAATTCCGCAAGCTGCGCAAATTCGTAGGTCACGAACCGATCTTCGTCGAAGACGACCGTCACGCAGCCGTCCTCCGCGTCGATGCCCTTGACGAAGCCCACGTCGCCGTTAAACAGCCCCTCGCCCGACGAGGCGTCGCTGAGGCGCCGCCACGCCAGCCCGTAGTTGTTCTTGATCTGCATCACCTTGTCGCCCTCGCGGAACACGCGGTCGCCGAAAGGCTTTTCGGCTTTGTGCGGCGCGGACGGGTTCAAGACGGCCTGCAACTCCTTGTTCAGGTTGATACAGCCCAGCGGGCCTTTCCGGCGCGGCGTCAGGACCTGAATGTCGCGCAGGATATCGCAATCCGCATAATATTCGGGCAGCCGCGTCGCGCAGAGGTCCTTGATCGTGTCGAGTATGCGCGCTTCGCTGTTCCGTTGCAGCAGGAAGAAATCCTTGCCTTTCTCGTTGCAGGCGGGGTATTCGCTGCGATTGATGCGGTGCGCGTTGACGACGATCAGGCTCTCGGCGGCCTGTCTGAATATCTCCGTGAGTCTGACGGAGCGGATGACCTCGCTTTCAAGCATGTCGCGCAGCACGTTCCCCGCGCCGACGGGCGGCAGTTGGTCCGCGTCGCCCACGACGATGAGGCGCGCGCCTGCGGGTATGGCCGAAAGCAGGCTTTTCATCAGCAGAATGTCTATCATGGAGGATTCGTCCACGATCACGGCGTCGTAATCGAGCGGGTTCTCCGCCGTCCGCCCGAAGCGCATCGCGTCCTCGCTTTCGGAATAATAGTATTCGAGCATGCGGTGTATGGTCGAAGCCTCGTGGCCGCTCGTCTCCGTGATGCGCTTTGCGGCCCGGCCCGTCGGCGCCGCGATCCCCGTCTTGAGGCCGCTGCTTTGCAGGATGTTGATGATGGCGTTGATAATCGTGGTCTTTCCCGTTCCCGGGCCGCCCGTGATTACGAACACGCCGCTTTTGA
>JAITAX010000024.1 GCA_031283865.1 Eubacteriales Family XIII. Incertae Sedis bacterium | reverse complement strand
CGCAACGTTCCCAAGAAGCCGGCGCCCGCGTCGCTGCCGCCTGACGACGGGCCGGAAGACATGGAACTGACGATCCCCATGAAACCCGCGCCGCCGCTCAACCTCTCGGCCGGCCTGTTCGACGAAGAAGCAAAAAAGCGTTTCGGCGGACTCAACGCCCGCCCCTCCGCGTTTGAACGCGGAACGCTGTTTCACACGGAAACGGAATAGGCCGGGGATTTGTTTCCCGCGCCGTCCGCCGCGCAGGTTACATTACTGTTCAGACCCCTTGCAGAAATTGCTTATTTCGGGGCCGGGGGCTTGGTATTCCGCGGAGCGTCATTGCGGTATCCAAGGGCCGCGCCCTTTGCGTCCGCCGCGCCGGCTACAGTATCTGGTTTGCATACGGCTCGAAATCCGAACGCGTGAACACCTTGCCCGTCTTTACGAACTCGTAGCGTATGGCGAGCAGGTAGTGGCGCATGTGCACCATTCCGCCCGCCTCCGCATCCCCCGCAGCCAAAAATGCGGCGTTCAAGATGCAGTTCTTGATATTGCCGCCGACGAACTCAAACCGGTCGGCGAGGAAGCGTATATCCACGTCGTCGGCCAGCGGCGTATTCTTCGGTATGGTCGTCGTCCAGAGGATATAGCGCGTCTCCGGGTCCGGAAACTGAAACTCGACGATGAACTTCATGCGGCGGAAAAAAGCCGGGTCGATGTTGTGCTTGTAATTGGTCGCAAGGACGGAAACGCCGTCGTAAGCCTCCACCTCCTGCAACAGCAGGGCCGTCTTGTTGTTGTTCGACGATTGATTGGCGCCGCCGTCGTCGGCGCGCTTCGCGAACAGCGTGTCGCACTCGTCGAAAAACAGCACGACGTTGCACTTCTTCGCCTCGCGGAAGATCATGGAGATGCTCTTTTCCGTTTCGCCGACGTATTTGTCCACGACCTTTGAGAGATCCACGCGGTACAATTCCAGATTCAGCGCGTTTGCCAGCACCTGCGCGCACATGGACTTGCCCGTGCCGGGCGCGCCGAACAGCAGCACGGACAGACCGCGCCCGTAGGGATACTTGCGGTTGTAATCCCATTCCTCGTAGACCTGCTTGCGGTAGCGTATCTGGTCGCAGGCGTATTCGAGCGATTGGCGCTGATCCCTCGACATGACGATATCGTCCCACGTGTAAGTGGCCTTGATCTTCGTCGCTTTCTGCGTCAGCTCGTGGCTCATCTGGTTGTAACAGGCTTCGAAGAGACAGGCGCGCGACGTCTTGTCGAGCTTCTTCATCGCGGACAGGGAGCGCCCCGTCTTCAGCGCGTTCTTGATCTTGCCGGGCGTAAACAGGAATTTCGCCGCCATCTCGATCATGTCCACGTCCTCTTCGAACGCGTAGGGTTCGGCGTAGCGCCGCCACAGCGCCTCGCGTTCCCGCCCCGAGGGCGTTTGCAGCTCGAATTGCGCGTAGTCGAGCCGCGTGATCTCTTTCAGCGGCAGCTTATCCGTGCCGGAAGTGAACACCGTGATCTCGCGCCGCGTCAGCACGCCGAAAGCGAGGTCCATATAGCCGAAAAACTTTTCCTTTTCCTCCTCCCTGTAGCCGAGGTTTGTGAGACAGCAGCAGGCGCCCGTAAGCGTACATTCGCGGGCCAGCGCCCACAGGGCCTTTTCGACGAAGTTAAAATCGTAAACGAAGAGCTTGCCGCAATCCGCGGCGATGCAGTTGATCCCCTGCGCGGCGCAGAAATGCTTTATCGTGAAACGCCGGCCGCTCCCCTCGTCCCCGAACAGGGAAAAGACGCGCGTGCCGTCGGCGTAGGCGATGCGCAGCGCGTCCAGCTCGCCCTCGTTGGCGAGCAACGGCGTCAAATCCTCATCGCTCGTCAGCGTCGTGAAGAAGCGGCTGAACCTTTCGTCCACGCGCAGCGGCTCGCTGCCGAAGAGGAAGTCTATCATGCGCTTGTCCGGTGACAAAATCGTGGAAAACGGCATATTCCTGTTAATATTCATCTCCAGCACGGGCGTGAGCTGTTCCAGCGCGCGGGACATGTCTTCCGAGGCCGCCGTGATGCTGAAAGCGGCGCCGTGGTAAACGCGGGCGGCGGATTCGAAGCTCGGCGCGGTCAGGGCCGCGTTTTGGTTGACGATCTGGAAGATGACGGCGTAGTTCGTCTGCGTCGAGGCGAGCAGCGCGCCGGCGAAGCAGAACAGGGAGAAAGGCGCAAGTTCGAGCTTTCGGCTGAGCGAGTAAATCGGCAGCGGGACGCGCGCGAGGTCCGTGGCGCGCGCGCGGCTTTCCACATAGGCCAGAAGTTCGCCGGCGCTCGCGTCGAATGCGGACGGTCGCGCGTCCGTGAGGTCTGCGACGGAAAAATCGGCAAACAGCTCGCTCAGCTCGCTCGGCATGTCCGCCGCCGCAGGATCCGCCGCGCGTTCGCCGCCGCCCGATTCGTGCGACGCGCCCTCCGCAAAGTCGGAAAGCTGTTTCTTGCAGAGATCGTGCGCCGTTTCGATATCCGGGTAAAGCACGTTCTTGTAACCGCCCTCCCCGCTCATAAAGAGCGGCTTCATGCTCGATATGTACGCGTCTATGCGCGCGTCCACGCAGGCGAAGAGATAGGCCGCGTACTCCGCGTGACCGGAGAAAGGCGCATCCTTTAACGCCTTGGGAAAAAGCCGGTTTGTGGGCATGGTTTGGCCTCCGTCCTCCTTGCGCAGCCGTGCCGATAAACGCCGCAGCCGCGGTTCAACAATAGGCTTTTCTAAAAAATTTTAACACTTGAATGAAACGATGTCAATGAATAACGATTTTGGCGGGATTCGCGCAGGAGGGCAGCCGGCTTCAGCCGGTAATTTGTCACAGTTCAGACCCCTTGCAGCATTTGCTTATTTCGGGGCCGGGGGCTTGGTATTCCACGGAGCGTCATTGCGGTATTCAAGGGCCGCGTCCTTTGCGGCCACCGCAGCGAGCATAAACGCCGCGCCCTTTGCGGCGTTGCGAAGAGCGGAGAGGATTACCAAGCCCCCGGCCGGCTTTGAATTGTAACATTTTTGCGAAGCCCCCTTGATTAAAATTCGCAGCGTGGGTATAATATGGGAGAAGCGGCCAAGAGAGCCGAAGCATGAAGCAGAAAGGGGTATCTTGATGAAAAAGAAATTGTTTGTCGCCGTGTCGGTATGCGCGATATTTTTGAGCGGCATACCCGCGATCTTCGCGGCGGACGCCGAAACGGACGCGAACGCCGGCGCGGAAGACGTGATCGTTCCCGACATGAACTTCACGGGGGAACCGATTGCGCTGTCGCTCAAAGACGCGCTCAAACGCATCACCACGGCAGGCCCCGGTTATGAGAACGCCGTTCTCGCGAAAGAAAGCTTAGAGGCGCAGGCCAAGGGGCAGGAAGAACTTTGGAGCCAATTCCGCCGCGCTTCCAATGAGCTCAGCGCCGCGAACGCGTACATCAATTCGATTCCTATCGGCACGCCCGAACGGGATGCGCTGGCCGCACAAACGGCCATGACGATCAACCCGATGCACACCCTGAACGCCCGGCTCGTGAAACTCGCGCGCCCCCATCTGGAGGGACAGGCCGTCATCGGCTACGAGATCGACCTCAACAAGCTCGTCTACGATACGACGAAAGTCTATCATTCCGTGCTGCAGGCGCAGGAAGCCCTCGTGATCGCCGAAGAAAACCTGCGCATACAGAATGAGATATTGGCAAACACGCGCAAGAAATTCGATCTGGGCATGGTCGCGAAGATGGACGTGCTGTCGTCCGAGAGCGCGGCGCAGGATGCCGTCGTCAAGGTCAACGCCGCGTCGAGCGGGCTCAAATCCGCCAAGATGAGCTTCAACATACAGCTCGATCTGCCGCTCATGCAAGATGTCTCGCTGACGGACGCGCTGCAGATGGCCGACGCGCCCGAGATCGACCTCAAGGCTTCGATTGCGGCGGCGCTCACGAACAGAAACGAACTGCGGCAACTGCAATTCGTGGTGGAAAAGGAACAGCTTGAAATCACGGATTTGGCGACGGTGTCCAGATACGGTTCGGAATACCTCACGGCCGCACTGGAACTCAAGACGGCCGAGAAGAGCCTGAAAGACACAAAAGCCTACATCGAGCTGGAAATTCGAACAAAATATGAAAATATCCAGAATCTGGCCGAAGAGATTGCCTCGATTGAAAAAGCTGCGGCGAACGCCAAAGAGGGCTACCGTTTGGCCGACCTTTCGTACAACGCCGGCATGAACACGCTCGTGGACGTGCAGAACGTGCAGCTCGCGTCCTATCAGGCGCAGCTCGGCCTCGCCGCCAAGATACTCGAATACAATCTGGCGATCAGCGACTTTGAGATCGCGACGGGTTACGGCGTGGGCGGCGCGCGCTGAGCGCCGCGGGAATGCGGCGCGTCTCGAATCGCGCGCGCGCGAGCTGCGCGGCCGCAACGAAAACGGCACGAACCCCCGATTTCCGTCAAGGAGGAACCCCCATGCGTAAAACAGCAAAACGCCTGTGCTTCTGCGCGCTCGCAATCGCCCTCGCGCTGTCCGCATTCACCTGTCTGCAAACGCCCGTATCCGCCGCGCCGCGCGACGAGTTTCGCGGCGTCTGGGTCGCCACCGTCCAAAGCCTGAACTATCCGTCGCAGCCGACGACCGACCCCGAGATCCTGCGGCGCGACGCGCTGCGCATATTGGACAACGCGAAAGACATGGGTTTTAATGCGGTGTTCTTTCAGGTCAGGCCCGCCGCGGACGCCCTCTACAGCTCCGCGCTATTCCCGTGGTCGAAATACCTGACCGGCGTACAGGGTACGGCACCCGCGAACGGCTTCGATCCGCTTGCTTTCATGGTGCAGGCCGCGCACGAGCGGGGCCTCGAACTGCACGCTTGGCTGAACCCCTATCGCATCACCGCCGAGGAGCGGGAAAGCGGCGCAAGCCTCTCCGCGAACCACCCGGCGCGCCTGCATCCCGAATGGGCCGTCACGCACGCGGACGGCCGCATGTACTGGAACCCCGGCGAACCCGGCGTGCAGCAGCTCATCGCGGACGGCGTGCGTGAGATCGTCAACAACTACGCCGTGGACGGCATTCACATCGACGACTACTTCTATCCCGACGCGAACTTCGACGACGCGGCGGCCTTTGCGGCCTACGGCGCCGGCTATCCGAGCCGCACGGAATGGCGCAACGCGAACACGGAAACCACGGTCCGCAACCTCTATGACATCGTGCGCGGGAGCGGCAAAAACATCGTGTTCGGCGTCAGCCCCGCGGGGATATGGGCCAACAGCTCCACGACGCCCCTCGGCAGCAATACGAGAGGCGGCGAGGCCCTGATTCAAAAATTCGCGGATACGCGCGGCTGGGTCAAGCGCGGCATAGTCGATTACATTGCGCCGCAGATATATTGGAACATCGGTTACGAGATCGCCGAATATACGACGCTTGTAGACTGGTGGGCGGATACGGTCGCGGGTACGAACGTCAAGCTGTACATCGGACAGGCCGCCTACAGAACGGGCAACGCGGACCCGAACAGCCCCTGGCACGGGGTGGACGAGATCAGCCGGCAGCTCGCGTTCAACAGGGCGGAAGCGAATGTGAGCGGCTACATCATGTACGCCTACAAAGCCTTTGAGGACAATCCCGCGCTCTACGCCCTGATCAAGGGTCTCAACGACGCGGGCGTACAGAGCGGCGCGGCGACCGACGCGGGAACGGGAACGAGCGGCGCGGACGGCGCGGCGGGACAAGGCGGGACGAGCACAGACGCGGGCACGGGCGTCGCCGCCGTCACGTTCACCGACACGGCCGGCCACTGGGCGAACGAAGCCATTGCGGCCGTTTCGAGGCTGGGCGGCGTACACGGCTATCCCGACGGAAGCTTCCTGCCCGACAACAACGTCAAGCGCGCGGACTTCATCCTGATGCTCATGAGCGTGTTCGGTTTGGACGTAGAGCAAGGCGCCGCGGGCAATTTCACGGACATCGCGCCGGACGCCTACTATTATCAGGCCCTCGCCTCCGCGAAGCGGGCCGGCATCGTTACGGGCATAGGCGCCGACATGTTTGACCCCGACGCGCCGCTGACGCGGCAGGACATGCTCGCGATGACCTATCGGGCGCTCGTGCTTATGGGTAAGCTGGAAACGAGCGTTACGCCCTCTGTCTTGGACGGCTTTTCGGATCGCGCGCAAGTCGCGACCCATGCGGTCGCGCCCCTGTCCGCTTTCGTCGAAAAGAACATCGTGACCGGATCCGACACGGGGCTTCTGGAACCCCTGAAACCGGCCACGCGCGCGGAAACCGTGACCGTCCTGTGGCGCGTGTATACGCAGTTCGGCTTGGGGAATTAGCGCGGGTCGGACTGCGGCGCCCTATCTGCGCTTCGTGTTCTCGCATTCTTGGTTCGCCACGGTGCAGGAGGTCTTGCAGGCCGATTGGCAGGAGGTTTGGCATTCGCCGCAACCCTTGCCGGCCGTGGTTTTCAATGTGGGCTTCGCAATGGTTTTGATGTGTTTCATGTCCATATCGTCTCTTCCTCGTTTCTTCGCTGTACCGGGCCGGCGGTCCTTGCCGCCGGCTTTCACGCATTCGCCCGCAGGCGGAGTTCAAAAGCTATTATAACCGCACCCGCAGAAAATTTCAAGTGCGCCCGCAAAAAAACGTCATAAACGCAAAAACGCAAAAGCGGACGGGATTCCCGTCCGCTTTTGTTTTGCTTATCAGAATCAAGTGCTTGTCGCGTTAACGAATCTGTGCAGCATCTCGGCGACCTCGGCGCGCGAGGCGCTCTTGTTCGGGGCGAACGCGTTCTTGTCCGTGCCGTTTATGATCGCGCTGCCGTAGAGCGCCTGAACGGCTTTCTTGGCGTAGCCCGCGACATTT
>JAITAX010000010.1 GCA_031283865.1 Eubacteriales Family XIII. Incertae Sedis bacterium | reverse complement strand
GCAGCAGCGAGGGTCCGAGATCGCGCGCGCGCCGTTCCATGGCCGGCGTGATTCCGATCTTGCGAAGACCGTCTTCGCCCATGTAAAAATCGCTTTCAAGCTGCAGTTCGACGCCGTCACGCAGGACCGCAAGCGCGATGCGATCACCCTGCGCCGCAGTCACGGCCGCGGGAATGTCGCTCCATTCCGACACGAGAACGCCGTCCACGGATACGATGCGGTCTCCGGGCGCGACGCCGGCCGCCTCTGCGGGGCTGTCCGCGCCGACCTCCGAGACGACGGCGGTCGGCGTACCGCTCGCGAAGATCACGAAAGAGAGGAGCAGCACGGCCAGCAGCACGTTCATCAGTGAGCCGGCCAGCAGCACCAGCGCTTTCGCGGGGAGCGGCTTTCGGTTGAAAGCCCTCGGATCGTCCGAGTTTTCATCCTCGCCCTCCATCGCGCAAAACCCCCCTATCGGGAAAGCGCGCAGCGCGTATTCGGTATCGCCTTTCTTGAAGCCGAACAGCCGCGGCCCCATACCGAGCGCAAACTCGTTCACGCGAACGCCGACGGCCTTGGCCGCTGTCAAATGCCCAAATTCATGGGCGAAAATCAGCAGGCAGAATATGATTATCGCATATACAATCGTCATGAAACCCTCCCCCTCACGCGGAACAGGCCCTGTGAACGCGCTCCATAACCCTGGCCCGCACCTCGGCGTCGATGCGCAGAATGCTGCCCACATCGGGCGCGGCGGTCTGCACGTGAAGATCCATCGTCCTTTCGAGATGCTTCTGAATGTCCAAAAATCGAATCTTGCCCTCGAGGAAGAGCTGCACAAGGATTTCGTTTGCCGCGTTCAGCGCGATGGGACTGCTGCCGCCCGCGCGCATGGCTTCGCGCGCCAGACGCAGGCAGGAAAAGGTTTTCTCGTCCGGCGGCTCAAAATCAAGGCCCGAAAGCTTGCGGAAGTCCAACGGCGCCACATCCGCCGGCCAGCGTTCGGGGAAAGACAGCGCGTAGGAGATCGGCCCTTTCATATCCGGCGAGCCGAGCTGCGCGATCACGGCGCCGTCCGCGTATTCCACCATCGAATGGATGATGCTCTGCGGCTGGATCACGATCTCGATTCGATCCTCGGCGATGCCGAAAAGCCGCCCCGTCTCGATCAACTCAAGGCCCTTGTTCATCATCGTGGCGGAATCCACGGTGATCTTCCTGCCCATCTTCCAATTCGGATGGGTCAGGGCCTGCCTGACCGTAACGCCGTTCAGGCGCTCCTCTGTGTACCCGCGGAAAGGCCCGCCCGAGCCGCAGAGCAGGATGCGCGCGACCGCGGTCGCTGGGCCGCTTTGCAGACACTGAAAGATGGCGCTGTGCTCGCTGTCCACGGGAATGATGGACAGTCCGCGCTTCCGGCTCTCCGCCATGACAAACTCGCCGCCGGTCACGATGGTCTCCTTGTTCGCAAGCGCAATGTCTTTCCCGCCGCAAATCGCGCGCCAGGTCGGAACGAGACCCGCGATGCCGGAGATCGCGTTCAGCATGACATCGTAATCGCCCTTTTCCGCGGCCTGCGCCAAACCGTCGCTGCCGGCGAGAAATTCAGTGCGCGGAAACTCTTTTGCCAAGGCTTGGATCGTGCTTTCCCCCGCCTGCTCCGCGCTGACGACGGCCAAGGCCGGCTTGAGCTTTCTGAGCTGCGTCCGAAACAGTTCTGTGTTGCGTCCGCAGGTCAGAACCGTCACCCGCAGCTTGTCCGGATTCTTCTCCGCGATGTGAACCGTCTGTACCCCCACGGAACCCGTGGCGCCGAAAATTCCAATTTTCTTCATCGTTTCCTTTTAATCATGATTAACTTGTCATGGGAATGACCAATGCTGTGTAATAATATATGACGGGCGCGGTGAAAAGCACGCTGTCAAACCGATCCAAAATCCCGCCGTGTCCCGGGATCAAATCGCCGAAATCCTTTATGCCCAGATTGCGCTTGAACACAGAGGCCGTAAGGTCGCCGAGCTGTGAAACGACGCCGCCGATCGCCCCCAAGATCAGGCAGTGCACGAGCAGCGCGGGCAGGAACAGATACCCGAACGCGCCGCAGAAGAGCACGCTGCCGATGAAGCCGCCCACGGCGCCCTCTGTCGTCTTCTTGGGACTGATGCCCGGGCAGAGCTTGTGCCGCCCGAACACGCGGCCCGTAAAAAAAGCCAAGATGTCCGTTCCAAAGGCCGCCAAGAAGATCAGCCACACCATGCGACCGTGCTGCGGCAACTGCTCGACCAGCGATACATGGTACGAGAAGAAGCAGATGTAGAGTATGCCCGTCAAGGTCGCCATGCCGTCCTCGATCCGGCGTTTTTCCGAATCGAACAGGTACAGGAAAGACAGCGCCGTCACAAGGAAAAGCCAGAGCATGAGGAGCGCGGCCCGATCCTGCGCAAACAGATCGATGCAGTACAGGCCGACCGCCGCGGCACAGGCGACGACGCGCGACGGATGCGCGCCGTGGCTCTTGCCCCGCAGGGCGACGGCACGCTCGAAAGAGCGGAAAAATTCGCGCATACCCGCGACGCCGATGAGAAAGCAGGCCGCAAGGAGCAAACGGCCCCCGACGAATACGACGGCGAGCAGGGGCAGCATGATTAGGCTTGAAACGATGCGCTGCTTCATTCGGCTATCTCTCCGACAGGGCCTGCCTTTGGATCTGTGCGCTTGAGCAGACGCCGAGATCCGATGCGCGTTCGACCCGCCCGCGGCGGGATCCCCGCGCCGCTAACGGCCGCCGAAGCGGCGCTCCCTGCCTTGGTACTCCTCGATGGATTTCTCAAACTCCCGCGGTGTGAAATCGGGCCAATGCACATCCGAAAAAACGAACTCGCTGTAGGCGCTCTGCCACAGCAGAAAGTTGGAAAGGCGCCGTTCGCCGCCCGTGCGGATAATCAGATCCGGATCGGGCATACCGGCCGTGTAGAGCCTGTCCGCGATCAGCGCCTCGTCGATTTCGGACGGCGCGAGCCGCCCCGCCAGCACATCCGCGGCGACGGCGCGCAGACCGCGCGCGATCTCGCCCCTGCTCCCGTAGTTCAGCGCGATGTTGAACTGCAATCCGCTGTTGTCCGCCGTAATCTTGAGCGAGCGGTTCAAACGCTCGACCGCGTTCGCGGGCAGCTCCTCGTAATCGCCGAGGATGCGGACTCGCACGTTGTTCGCGTGAAGCTCCGAAAGCTCCCTGTCCACATACACGACCAGCAGATTGAAGATGCCGGAGACCTCCTCGATGCTGCGCTTCCAATTCTCCGTGGAAAAGGCGTAAACCGTAAGGTATTTGACGCCCAGCGCGGAAGCCCGCTTCACGATCTCTTTCATGGCGAGCATCCCCGCGTTGTGGCCGGAAAGCCGCGGCAGGCCCTTTGCCCGCGCCCAGCGCCCGTTTCCGTCCATTACGATACCGATATGGACCGGCATACGATTCGGGTCTGTCATATCGCGCACACCGTAAGCTCCGGGCCGTCCGAAGCGCCGTCCGCGCGCACGCGGATCACGCGAAGCCGCCCCGCAGGCAAAGCCGCGCGCGGCGCGCGCGTTTCGACGACGCGAAAAGCAAAACCCGCGCCCGTCAGCAGGCGCGCCGCCTCTTCCGCGTCCAAAAGCAGAACATCCGGGATTTCCGTGTGCGTTCCGTTCATCAGACCTCCATGATTTCCTTTTCTTTTTCCGAAATGATGGCGTCGATCTCCTTGATGCTCCTGTCCGCTTTCTTTTGGACCTCCTCCATCTCGCTCTTGAGGTCATCCTCGGTCAGCTCGCCGGCCTTTTCCTGCTTCTTCAGCTCCTCGTTGGCGTCGCGGCGTTCGTTTCTGACAGCGACCTTAGCCTCTTCGCCGTACTTGCGAACGAGCTTGGTTAGTTCTTTCCTGCGCTCCTCCGTGACGGGCGGAATCGAGAGCCGAATGACCTTGCCGTCGTTCGCGGGGTTGATCCCGAGGTTCGCGACGCTGATGGCTTTCTCGATGCTGTGCAGCGATTTCGGGTCAAAGGGAGCAATCAGCAGACTGCGCGGGTCCGGCGCCGTGATGTTCGCAATGCCCTTGAGCGGCGTCTGCACGCCGTAATAATCGACCGCGATCTTGTCCAGTAACGCGGGATTCGCACGGCCGGCCCTGACGGTGTTCAGATTTTCTTTCAGAGCCGCTATGCTCTTTGCGGATTTTTCATCCAAAACCTGCTGTACATCCATGCTCATAGCAAAACCTCCTTAGCGTTAGAACGCATTTTCGTAGCATTGGTTCCATATAAAGCCCAAGCTTGGGAAAAAATATTCGGGCGAGCCTGCGGCCGGTCGCGCGCGCTTCGGCACGCAGGACCCTCGGCGCAAGGCCGCGCACCGCAGAAAAGCCGCGCAAGGGCCGCGTTCACCTTACAATCGTGCCTATGTCCTCGCCGTAGACGGCCTTGAGCACATTGCCCGGCTCCGAGAGGCCGAACACGTGGATGGGGATGCGGTTGTCCCTGCAGAGCGAAGCCGCCGTGGAATCCATGACGCCAAGGCCCTTTTCCAGCACCTCCTGATGGGTCAATGCGCTGTAGCGAACGGCGTTCGGATTTTTGTAAGGGTCGTCCGAGTATACGGCATCCACTTTCTTCGCGAGCAGGATGATGTCCGCCTCGATTTCCGCCGCGCGCAGGGCCGCCGTCGTGTCCGTCGAGAAGAAAGGATTGCCCGTGCCGGCCGCGAAGATTACGACGATCTTGCGTTCGAGATGCGCCATGGCCCGCCGCCTGATGTACGGCTCGGCAATCTCGCGCATCTCGATGGCCGTCAGCACGCGCGTCGGGATGCCCTTGGCTTCGAAAGCGGTCTGCAGGGCGAGGGCGTTGATTACCGTCGCCAGCATTCCCATATAGTCGGCGGTCGCGCGGTCCATGTTCTTGCCGGTCCTGCCGCGCCAAAAATTGCCGCCGCCCACCACGATCGCGATCTCCACGCCGAGTTCGACAATCTCCTTGATCTGCTTCGACACCTGCAAAAGCATCGCTTCGTTCAGGCCGAATTTGTCTTCGCCGGCCAGGGCCTCGCCGCTGATCTTCAAGACGACCCGTTTATACAAAGGCGCGTTGTGTTCACCCATCCGTCGCTCCTTTCCCGCTTCGCCGCAAATCGAATCCGCCGAAGCGCAACGAAAGCACGTATCCATATAATCGCGGCGCTTCAATTGTATAAGAATCGCGCGCTCTGCGGTTATTATACCTCAAAAATGGGTTTCATTCAATCGAAACAAGAAAATCCGCGAAAGAAAAAGTCGACCGGCCGTTACAGTTCAGAGGTGGCCGGCCGGGGGCTTGGTAATCGGCGCCGATGTTCGCAAAAGGCGCAGCCCGCGCGATCACCCGCGCAGCTGCGGCACGCGTCGGCGGGCATACGCGCCGCATCCCGCACGGCAAAGAATATCCCGGCGCAGGATTTTGGCGGCTGTATGCTTCCGTCTTCGAGAACCGCCGCGCCGATTCTGCCGAAATCCAGCGCGCGCGCGAGTTTTTTCATCTCCAAGAGCGCCATGCCGTAATAGCCCGGACCAAACGAATCGGAAAGGGCGCAGGCCGTGCGCGCCGCAACCCGCGCGCGCAGCGCTGCGAGCGCCGCCTCGATATAAGCGTTTTGCCACAGATCCCTGTAGAGCAGACGTGAAACGCTCGGCTCCGGCCTTTCGTCGGCGCGCAGCGTCAGCGCGTAGAGGATCGGGCGGACCACATTGCGCGCGTCTATCTGTTCGAACGCGGGGCAGACGAGGGAAGCCCCCGCGATCCGCAGCGCGGGACCCCGCAGCGCGGCGGGCGCAAGGCAGGCCGTGACGGCTGCGAGTTCCGCGCCCTCCGCCCAAACGCAATGCACGGTGAGCGCCTCGTCGAGCATACGCGCGTGCATCTCCTTTGCCGCATCGAAGCGGCCCGCGGCTTTCAGCCGCAGCAGCGCCGCGTCGTAGAGTTCCGGCAGCGAAAATCGAATATACATTTTATCCATTTGCCTGTGTCCCGCGAAAAGAAAGCCGCGCCCCACCCGTTTGCGCAGGGCTGTTTCGGCGTTCGCGCGGCGACGCGCCGCGCCGTACAAAAAAAGCGCTCGCGCGCTTTTTTTACTGTCAATTTGAAGCGAAAATGTCTCAACCGCCGATCTGTTTTGCCACTTCCTCCGCGAAGTTCTCTTCTTTTTTCTCAATGCCCTCGCCCACCTCGTAGCGAAGCATTTCTGCGACCTTGAGGGGCGCGTTCAGTGCGGCCGCCGCTTCCTTGAGGTACTGCGCCACCGTGATTTCGGCATTCTTCACGAATTTCTGTTCGAGCAGACAGGTCTCTTTAAGCTCTTTCTTCAGCCTGCCGGCGACCATCTTTTCAACGATGTCGGCGGGCTTGCCCTCGTTCAGCGCCTGTTGGACGAGGATCTTCTTTTCCGATTCGACGTACTCGGGATCGACCTGCGATTCGTCGATAAACTTGGGGTTCATCGAAGCGATCTGCATCGCGACGTCCTTGCCCGTGACGGCCACATCCTCGTAGGCGGCTGCGGTTTCAAGGCCGACGATGACGCCGATCCTGCCGCCGCCGTGCGTGTAGCCGACATAGACGACGCCGGGTTTTTCGAGCTTCTGCACGCGCCGTATGCTCAGATTTTCGCCTATCGTTGCGATCAGGCCGTTCAGCTTGTCCCTGACCGTTCCCGTGTCATAAGGAATCGCAAGGAACTCATCCGGGGT
>JAITAX010000267.1 GCA_031283865.1 Eubacteriales Family XIII. Incertae Sedis bacterium | reverse complement strand
CCGTTGACCTTTGCCTTACTCCACGGTTTGGATTGTGCCGGAAAGGCTTTCTTCGGATGTGACAGCGGCGCGCCGCCGGCGATGAAAACCGCTGCAACGGCGCTGTCGGAGGCTGCTTGCGGGATTTTCCCTTTGGCGCGGAGGCTCGGCAGAGCAAAAATCGGAGCAAATTTTTGCTTGGAGCAATACCGGAGTTTTGCAATTCCACCGCAAACAATATATAATGGATGCGAGGTGAGCTGCATGAAAAAGTACAAGATCGGCGCCGTTACAAAGCTGCTCAATCTGTCGGAGGACACGCTGCGGTATTACGAGAGCAGGGGCTTCGTGACGCCGCAGAAGGACGAGGATTCCGGATATCGCTACTATGACGCCTGGGATCTGAACTTCCTGCTGGACAGCATCTGGTATCGCAGCTTCGACTTTCCCTTGAAAGATGTCATGAAAATGCTCAACGAGGACAACGCCGCGTCCTTTGCGGATCGGTGCGCCAAGCGGCAGGTTGAGCTTCTGCGCACGATCTGCGCGTACAAACAGAAGCTGGATGCCTTGGCGCGCTTCCGCGAAAAGATCCTGCGTATGAAAAAGCACATAGGCGTCCTTGAGATTTCCGAGCGCCCCGAAAAGATATACCAGAAGCATCGCGTCAAAGACGATTTCATCTTCGATGAGGATGTCCTCGACCTGATCAAAAAATGGCTTACCGCAATGCCTCTGCCGGATCATACCTTTATCATCCCCCGCTACGCCGAATCGGATGCCAAACGCTTCAGCGAATACCAGTGGGGCTTCTCCCTGCCGCCCGACATCGCCATCCAAAACGGCCTGGACGTCTCGCCGCCGGCGGAATACTTCCCACGGGTCAAGAGCGTGTACACCGTGTTCACCGCGAACGAGCGGCGAACGTTTCTCGACTCGTTTCAAAACAAGGTCGTCGCGGAGATTCACAGGATGGGTTACAAAATCGCGGATCGGCCGATGGGCAATCTCATCGTGCGCTTGCACGAAGAAGACGGTTTTACGCGTTATTTTGAGGTCTGGACGCCGATTGAATAGGTGTGCGCGCGCGGGGAGCGACCCTCGGGCACGTCGCGCGGCCCTCGGCTCCGGCAAAAACAAGCTGCGGCGCGCGGCGCTTTTCGGCTCGGCGCGGCAGATGAAATCGGCGGCATTCGCAATCGACGAAAAATCACCGATTTTTTTTGTTGACTTTGGGGTTGCCGGAGGGTTTATGCTGGTTGTACAAGCGTTTGCAGACAACGCCTGCGCCGGCCTGCGGCTTTGCACGGCGACAATGCACAGCGAAAAAACCGGTGGAAAATGCCGCCGTTTTTATAGAAAGTGCAGTTGCAAATGTGAAGTAAAAAGGAGGTTTTGCCATGAACGAAACAATGAAACAAACACCCCCCCCCTTGCGCCGCCGCCCGAACCGGCCGGCGCGTCTGCGGGCGCGAGGCCCAAGGACGGCCCGTACTACGTCAAGGTCATCGTTTGTATTCTGGTGATGATATTCGTCGGAAAGATTCCCGCGCCCGCGCCGATCACGCAGATAGGCATGATCGCGTTGGGCTTGTTCATCGGCTTGGTCGCCCTGTGGACGCTCGTGGATATCACGTGGCCGACGGTGCTGGTCGTCATCTTTTTCGGCGCCATTGCTCCCGGAATCTGGCCGGATTCCCTCGCGGACGCGGGCGGCTCGGGATGGTTCCTGACGCTTTCGTATTCATTCGGCCAATGGAACGCGGTTTTTGTGCTCAACATTTTGTTCCTGTGCTTCCTGATGGAGCGGACGGGCCTTGCGCGGCGCATCGCGCTGTGGTTCATCACGACGAAGTACGCGAAAAAGAGCCCGTGGTCGTTCACTTTCATGTTCTTGCTCGCGACTTTCGTCATCGGCCTGTTTTTCAACGTCAGCCCGGCACAGCTCATGCTGTTCGCCATCGCAAAAGAAATCTTCAGCGCGCTCGGAATGACAAAAGACGACAAATGGACTCATATCATGTTTACAGGCATCACGTTCTCGGTGATGATCGGGTTTGCGGCAACGCCTGTGGCGCACGACATCACGATCCTGTTCATGTCGATCCTGCAGGGACTTGCGGGCGGGCTGAGCGTCAACTGGGTCGCCTATATGGCCGTCACCATTCCGGCCGCCGTCATCGTGTGGTTCCTCATGTTCCTGTTCTTCCGTTATTGCACGAACTGTGACAT
Organism: Eubacteriales Family XIII. Incertae Sedis bacterium; assembly: GCA_031283865.1. Classification (GTDB taxonomy): domain Bacteria; phylum Bacillota; class Clostridia; order Peptostreptococcales; family Anaerovoracaceae; genus JAITLA01. The sequence goes on along the minus strand of JAITAX010000267.1, from coordinate 5,380 downwards.
GAGCAAACTCAAAAATATCGACTTCGACAAGATCGAAGCCATGAAGCCGACGAAGATGAACACCCGTGAGAAATTCTTTACGACAGGCTTTGTCGTTCTGATCGTCGTGTGGCTCGCACCCGCAACCATCGGTCTGTTCGCGCCGCAGGCGGGCATCGTCACGTTCTTCGAGCATATCACACTCGTGACGCCGCTGCTCGTGCTGCTCGTCATCTTCTGCATCGTGAAGATCGACGGCGAACCCGTGCTCGACATCTCCGTCGCCGCCTCCAAGCTCAACTGGAGCGTATACTTTATGATGGCCGGCATCATGCTGACGTCAAATGCGCTCAGCGCGGACGCCACGGGGATCATCCCGTTCGTGATTGTGAACCTCGGCCCGATTGTGAGCGGCCTTTCGCCGTTTGTGTTCGTCCTTGCGATGATCCTGATCTCGGTCGTTCTCACGAATCTCCTGAACAATATCCCGGTTGCGATCATCCTGATGAGTGCGGCGGTGCCGCTTGCCATGGAGATGGGAATGAACCCGTTTGTAATCGGTGTGCCGATCATGTTCGCCTCGGGCATGGCGTTCGCGCTTCCGTCCTCGTTCGTGCCGATCGGGTGCTGCTACGCGGAACCGTTCGGCGGGCCGAAATACACGATCAAATACGGTGCGGCGACGATGATTGCGGCTATCGTCGTCTGCGGCATCTTGATGTATCCGCTCTCCGCGCTCGTCTTTGGGTCCTGACAACAATCGGAGGTGAAATATGATCCACGATCTCACAATCACGCTCAGCGAGCAAACCCTGCCCTTTCTGCCCACGGGCGATCCGCCGATGATCTGGACGCATCGCGTCGATCATTCGTCGGCTGTCTGTCAGGCGAGCCTCGTCGTCATGATGTCCCATCTGGGTACGCACGTCGACGCGCCGCTGCATTACGTCAAAGGCGGCAAAACGACGGCCGAGGCAGACCTCTCGCGCTTCTGCGGCAAGGCTGTATGCGTCGCGGCGGACGATTTTCCGCACGAGGGCGAGTATGACATAAACCCCCTGCTCGAAAGGAACAAGGCCTTGATCGAAACGGGCGACATCCTCATCCTGTACACGGGCTATGAAAAGCTCGTCGGAACGCCCGCGTATTTTCAATTTCCGAACTTCGCGGAGAACACGGGCGAGGCGCTCGAGGCGCGCGGCATTCGCGGCATCGGTTTCGACGCGCCAACCCTGTCGTTCGGCAACAGGGCGCATCAGGAGGTGCTCGGGCGCGAGATCGCGGTTACGGAATCGCTGATCAATCTGGAACCGCTCGTGGGCAAGCGTTTCTTCTTCATCGCGCTGCCGCTGAAATTCGAAGACGGGGACGGCAGTCCGGTCCGCGCCGTCGCGATTACGGAGGACTGATATGGCCGATTTCAAACAGTTGTTGGCGCCGGGGAGGATCGGCGCCTGCGAGATACCGAACAGGCTTGTCGTCGGCCCCATGGTCGCGAACATGAACCCGGAGCGCGGACTCGCATCCGAGCAGTACATACGCTACCACGAAGAGAAAGCGAAAGGAGGCTGGGGACTGATCCTCACGGAGGATTACCGCGTCAGCGAACACGCGGGCGGCTATCCGCACATCGCGGGTCTGTACAGCGAGGAGCAGGTCGAAAGCCACAAGCGCTTAACGGATCGCATACACAGGTACGACACGAAGATCTTCGCGCAGATCTACCACGCGGGCCGGCAGGCGAACAGCCGCGTCAACGGCGGCGTACAGCCCGTGTCCTGCTCGCCCGTTCCCTGCCCTTGGAACAAGGAGCTGCCCCGCGCGCTGCGCGCGGACGAAATCGAAAGGATTGTTGAGGACTTCGCGCATACGGCGCTGAACGTAAAGCGCGCGGGCTTTGACGGCGTCGAGATCCACGCCGCGCACGGCTACCTGATCCACCAGTTCCTGTCCCTGCATTCCAACAAGCGGACGGACGCCTACGGGGGCTGCTATGACAACAGGCTGCGCTTTCTGCGCGAGATCCTGACGGCGGTGCGCGGCGCGGTCGGCGGCGATTTTCCGATGCAGGTGCGCGTGTCGGCGGCGGACGAGGCCGACGGCGGGCGCGGCTCTTTCGAGTCCCACCGCATATTCCGGGATATCGAAGCCTGCGGCGCGGACGCCGTTCACGTCACTTTCAGCATGTACGGTACGCGCTCCTCGCTCGGCTCCGTCGGCTCTTTCTACCAGCCGCGCGGTTACGGCGCGCGCTACGCCGCCGAGGTGAAGCGGCTCGTGCATATTCCCGTGCTGGCGGCCGGCTCCATCCACGACCCCTACATGGCGGACGAGCTTATAGAAAAAGGCGACGCGGACTTCGTCACGATGGCGCGCATGTCGCTCTGCGACCCGCGGCTTCCCGAAAAGCTGAAAGCGGGCAGACCGGAGGACATCAGGCCCTGCGTGCGCTGCCTGCAAGGCTGTACGGCGTCCACCTACATGGGCGTGCCGCTGCACTGCATGGTAAATCCCGAGCTGGGCCACGAATTTGAATACGACTATTCCCCCGCGCCCGTCAAAAAGAAGATCTTCGTCGCGGGCGGGGGCGTCGCGGGCATGGAGGCGGCCCGCGCCGCGAAGCGCAAGGGCCACGCGGTGACGCTCTTCGAGTCGGGGTCTGCGCTCGGCGGACAGTTCGTCATCGCGTCGTACCCGCCGTTCAAGGGGGATTTTGCGCCCTATCCGGCTTGGCTTGCGGCGCAGCTCGAAAAGGGCGGCGTCGAAGTCCGTCTGAACACGGAACTGACGCCGGAAATCGTATCGGAGGAGAAACCCGACAAGGTGATCGTCGCCACGGGCGCGCGGCCCGCGCTTCGTCCGCACAAGGGCATAGAGCACGCGAAAGTCGTTCGCGCGGAGGATGTCCTCTGCGGCAAGGCCGACACAGGGCAAAGCGTCCTCGTGGTGGGCGGCGGCATGATCGGCTCGGAGACGGCGGCCTACCTCGGAACGATGTGCAAGGCGAGCGTGGCGCTGACTACGCGCCAAACGGACATCGGCGGCGATTTGGAGGGCGGCATCAGGGATGATCTGAAAGATGTGCTGAACAGGTACTTCGTCAAGGTCTTCACGCGGACCTCCCTGCGCGAGGTGACGGAGGGCGGTGCGGTCTTGGTATCGAAGCGCTGCGGCCCGAAAGAGGGCGAGATCGTCACGGAGGATTGGTTTTATCCCTGTGACACGGTCGTGGCGGCCTTTGGGACCGAAGCCTACGACCCGCTGTCCGAGAAGCTCATAGGCAACTGCGAAACGGTGGTCGTGGGCGACGCCCGCAAAGCGCGCAAGGCGGTCGAAGCGGTACGCGAGGGTTTTGTCGCGGGACTGAACGCGTAGGGACGCCGGGGGCGGGGACGCGCGTCCTCGCCCCGCGCAGGGAAAGCCGGGATTTTGTCACCTCAGCGACGCGCAAATACCCTGCTTGCCGCTCAGTGTTTGGCGGGGCTTATGCCGTAGTCGGTCAGCGTCCGCTTTTCGATTTCTTTGTCTTTCAGCGATACGAACACCATGATCGTGTCGATGATTAGGATAAACCCGAAGATGGTCATTGCGACGGATTCCACGAAGTAGAAAGGATAGAGCGGGATGTGCAGGATGCCGGTCATTTGGCTCATGCTCTTCGCCGTCAGGCACTGCGTCCAAGCGGCGTAACCCATGAAGAAAGCCACGCCCGTCGCGACCGCGCTCATGGCGCCGAGGGACAGCAGCTTCGCCGCGCGCGGGAAGAAGTTCAGGACAATCGGAACGTTGATGTGCATTTTCTTCGTCTGCGCGTATGCGAACGACGCGAATACCGCGACGATCATGGCGCGCTCAATCATCTCGTATGAGCCGAGTATGGGCATACCCGTGAGCTTTTCGAGAAAGACCTCAGCCACGCACAGGCCGATGATGAAGATGTAGCCTATGGAACTGACAACGCCGACCCCATCCGCGAATTTATACATCCATTTTTGAATTTTCAAAAACATATCAACGCATCCTTTCCCTGTGCTTTATCGGCTGAACAGCAGATTCGGCAGGAACGTGGCGATCTGCGGAAAGACGGAGATCAGCGCAATCATCAGAAACACCGTCGCCGCGAACGGCATGGCGCCTCGGAATATCGTTCCCAGCGGCACATCTTTCGCTATGCCGGACAGGATGAAACAGGTGAGCCCGACGGGGGGAGAAATCGCGCCCAGTTCGCAGTTCAGCACGATGTAGACGCCGAACCAGATCGGGTCATAGCCGAGCGATTCAACAATCGGCAGGAAGATCGGCACCGTCATGATGATCGCCGGCAGCTCGTCCATAATCATGCCGATCAACAGGTAGATGAACGTCATAAGCAGGATGATTATGTATTTGGATACCGTCAGTGCGGCGATGGAAGTCGCCAGCATCTTAGGGAAGCCCGTTATGTTGAGGAACGTGACGAAAACCGCCGCGCCGACCATAATCAGGAAAGTCATTGCGGAGGTCTGCACGGAGGTAGCCATTACTTTCTTGAAAGTCGTCCATGTGAATTTTTTCCGGATGATCGTGATTACGCAGGCGACTGCGGCCCCGATCGCGGACGCTTGGTTCACCGTGAACCAGCCGGAGAACATACCGCCGAGGACGACGCCGAAGAGTATCACGACGGGAATCAGTCCGCCGAGCGAAAGAAAGCGATCTTTCCACGGGGTCTTTTGCGGCGGCGGCGCGAGCTTCTTGTTCGTGGTGACGAGTATAACGACTGTAAAAATACATAAAACGGTAAGAATCAGGCCGGGGATGATGCCCGCGGCGAACAACTGTCCGACGGACTCCTCCGCGACCACGGCATATACCACGAAGATCGTGCTGGGCGGGATCATGACGCCGAGCGTACCGCCCATCGCCACGGAACCCGTTGCCAATTGGTCCGCGTATCCGTATTGGCGCATGGCGGGTACCGCGATCGTGCCCATGGTGGCGGCGGTCGCGGCGCTGCTGCCGCAGATCGCGCCGAAACCCGCGCAGGCGGCGATCGTGCCGCAGGCCAAGTTGCCGGGCAGTCGGCTCAGCCATTTGTTGCAAGCCTCGTAGAGCCCGCGGGACAGCCCCGCCTCGAAAGCAAAATTTCCCATTATGATGAACATGGGTATGACCATCAGCGCGTAGGAACCGGCTTGGGACGCGGGCAGCGAGCGCAGCAGACCGAGGGCGGCGCCCGGCGTTACCGCAAGCGCGTAACCGACGGTTCCGACCAGCGTCAGCGCCAAACCGATGTTCATGCCGAGAAAGATCAGCACGAGAAACACGGCGATTGCCGCGATTGCCAATGTGATGGGGTTCATAGTTGTCAGGCTCCTTCCGAAGGGCTCGGAAAAAAATCGGGGAAAATCAAAGCCGGGGG
>JAITAX010000236.1 GCA_031283865.1 Eubacteriales Family XIII. Incertae Sedis bacterium | reverse complement strand
AAGGGCAATTCACAATTTACAATGCACAATGCACAATTGGGGAAAGGCAATTCGGTTTTAAAATTATACATTATGAATTGTGAATTATGAATTGATAGTTATGAATTGATATCAAACCGGCCGATCCAAAACACGATCACTAAGCCGGCGAGAAATGCGGCGGCGCAGACGGCTATGCCGAGACCCGCAGGCAGGCCCGGGAATACCTGCACCACCGATCCGAGCATGAAGCCGATAATCAGCATGTAGATGAACTGCGGATGCTTCCGCATCAAGTTGTCGAGTACGCCCGCCGTGGAGAATACGCCGACGAGCCCGCCGGCCGCGAGCGGCAGCAGGTAAGGCAGATTCACGTCGCGAACAGCCGTCAGCGTCAGATCGTACATCCCGAACATGAGGAGCACGTAAGACCCGCTGATGCCGGGCAGGATCAGCGCTATGGCGATCACGAAACCCGCGGCGAAGAGCAGCGCGCAGGCGAGGGGATCGAAGCCGCCGCCCGCCGCCGGCGTGAAAAGTCCGCTCGGCAGGTATTCCGTCGCGATGGCGACGCCCGCGCCCACGGCGGCGACAAGGACGTTTTTGGGCTTTATCCGCGCGACGCGCAGCTTGCGGTAGATCGGCGGAATGCCCGCGAGGATGGCGCCCGTGAAGAAGAACATGACCGGCTTCGTCCAGAGCGTCAAGGCCGTCAGCACAGGACCCGACAGGAGCAGGATGCCGACCCCCGCCCCCGCGAGAAACTGCAAGAGCAGCAGGGAATTGCGCCGAAACTGCGCGCGTATATTGCTCAAGGCCGAGATCATTTCGTCGTAGACGCCGAGAAGAATAGCCATCGTGCCGCCGCTGACGCCGGGGATCAGCATGGATGCGCCGATCGCAAAACCCTTTACAATCCGCGTGATCCATTTGCGCCCCGCCTTTATTCCTGTTTCCAAGCAAACCCCTTTCGGCAAACAAGGCCTTGTGTTTCAAGGCTGTCGTCCGCCGCCGGCACGCGAATTTCCTGTGGAATCCGCTCTCAATCTGCGTTACAATACAGTAAGGAGTATATCACAGAATCGCGGCGCCGTAAATACGTATCCGCCGGGGTCTGCACGGGGTTTGCACGGTGACGCAAAAATCGTAACGCAAAAATTCCGCCGGCGAGACGGGGGCAAGGACAAGGACAAACATGACGATTCATCTGATCTGTGTCGGCACACTGAAAGAAGCGTATTGGAGAGAGGCGGCGGCGGAGTACGGCAAGCGTCTCGGGAAATATTGCGCCCTGACGACGGACGAGATCGGCGAGGCGAAAGTCCCCGAAAACCCCTCGTCCGCAGAAGAAAACGCGGCGAAAGACACCGAGGGCAAGGCTCTCCTTCGTCGCGTCAAACAGGGCAGCTACGTCATCGCGCTCGATCCGCGCGGCGCGGCGCCGAACTCCGAGGCTTTCGCAGAACGACTTGCGGCCCTGCCGCACGCGGGACACAGCCGCGTCACCTTTCTCATAGGCGGCCCGCTCGGCCTCTCGGAGTCCGTATTTGCGCGCGCCGACCTGCGTCTCTCGCTCTCGCCGATGACCTTTCCGCACCGCATGGCGCGCGTCGTCCTGCTGGAACAGCTCTACCGCGCTTTCAAGATCCTGCGCAACGAGGCGTATCATAAGTAATTTCGGAGTTTGTCTGAGTTGCGCATTCGCGCCGGAATTTACTTCCCCGCCGAGCACAGCGCATCTGTTTTGCGGCGACCCCTTATTGCACCAGCGAGTCCGTAAGCGTAACGTCGAAGCTCATCTGCTGTTTCTCCCTGATGATCTTGACCTTGGCTACGTCGCCGGCTTTGTAGTTCAAAAGGTGTTTGATTAATTCAGAACCCGTGCTGATCTGCCGGCCGTCCACCTCGATGATGATATCCGCCTCCCGGATGCCGGCCGCTTCAGCGGGGGAACCGGGGGTCAGGCGCGCGATGTAGGCGCCGCTGTCCACGCCGAGATCCGTCTGCGGAGAGTCCCTCAGAAATTCCGATACGTCCCAGACCTCCACGCCGATATAGGCCCTGCGATATTCCCCCGTCGCCTTGACGCTGTCCACGATAGGCTTTGCCGTGTTGATCGGTATGGCGAAGCCCATACCCTCGCCGTTTTGGTTCCGCGCCGTGTTGATGCCGATCACCTGCCCAAGGCTGTTGACTAAAGGCCCGCCGCTGTTGCCCTCGTTTATGGCCGCGTCCACCTGAATCAAGCCCTCCATCTGAACGGGGGTCTGTCCCGTGCCGCTCGACGCTATGATCGTTCTGTCGAGTCCGCTAACCACGCCCTGCGAAACGCTGCTGCGGAAATTCAGGCCCATCGGATTGCCGATGGCCGCGATATAAGATCCTATCTTCATCTTGTCGGAATCCCCAAGCTCCGCCGCGATCAAATTGTCCGCCTCGACCCTCACGATAGCCAGATCGAGCGCGCGCTCATTCCAGAGCACATCTCCCTGCACGTCGCGCCCGTCCGGCAGAAGCACCGTGATCGTATCCACTTCGCCGTCCAAGACCACGTGGGAATTGGTCAATATATAACCGCTCTTATCGACGATTATGCCCGTGCCGACGCCGCCCGTCCGCTCGTCGTAAGCGCCGAAAGGAAAAATTTCCATCGTGCGCGTACCCATTGAGGTAATGCCGACTACAGACGGTATAACCTTTGCGGCGACGGCCTCTGTCGTGCTTACCTGCTCCGTTGGGTTGATCGTAATCTGCTGGGGCGACGGCGTGTAATAGAAATTTCCCGTGTTCACCGCCGCGATGCCGCCGCCGAAACCCGCGCTCGCCGCCAGCACGAGACCCAGAATGACCGCTATGACCTTCTTCGCGTCTATGCCGCCGCGCCGCCCGGTCCTTCCGCCGATCTCCTCATAGGCGGCCTCACCGCGCCAGGGATACTGCGCGGCTGCTGCGGCTGCCGCCGCCGCGTAGGGCGCCTGCGGCGCAGCACGCCTTTCAGCTTCGCCGTCCGGCGCCGCAGACGCGCGGGCCGGCGCGGGATCCGGGTCCGCCGCGAACGCGGCCGGTTCCGGCTCTGCGACCGGCGCGGGATCCGGGTTCACCGCGAACGCGGCCGGCTCCGGCTCTGCGGCCGGCGCGGGATCCGGGTTCACCGCGAACGCGACCGGTTCCGGCTCTGCGGCCGGCGCGGGACCGGGGTCCGCCGCAAACGCGGCCTCGGGTTCGGCCGGGGGCGAAAACTCGGCGACCAAACGGCCGTTTTCGACCCGCACGCCCTCCCATTTTTCCTCTTCGATTGTGTCAACGACCTTTCCATCCTCAAACACTATAATGGTTTTTCCCATTTGAAGCCTCCATTGCAACCTGCCCGGTTGCCGCAACCGTCACATGAAATATACGGATCTGTTAAAACAATAGTACCCCGAAAATGTGAGAAAACTGTGTGTATGCGCAAATTTTTTTTCAGGGCGGCGGTAAATATGCCGGCGCGGCACAGCGTCTTTTTGTATTCATTATATACCGATCCGACAGTGCTTGCAATACACGCCGGGATTTTCACAAAATCCGGAAATTTCATTTGCATTCACCCGCGTCCTGTATTATAATAACCGAGTACGTATATGCTCTCTGCTCCGGCGCAGGGCCGGAGCCATTCAGTCCACAGGGAGGTGAAAAAGGGTTGAACAACTACGAGCTTATGTTCATCATTGCGGCGGCTTTGGACGACAGCGTGAAAGAAGCGACGATCGAAACGGTCAAGGAGATCATTTCGAGCGGCGGCGAAGTCGTCCAAACAGACGTATGGGGAATCAGGAAGCTGGCGTATCCCATCAAGAAAAAGAACGAGGGATACTACGCAGTCATTTTGTTCAAAGCTCCGGCGGATCTGCCGAAAGAGCTTGACAGGCGGCTTCGGATTTCCGACAACGTAATTCGTCATTTGATCATCAACAAAGATGAGAAATAGCGCGGAGGCTTGCAATGAATCAGGTCATATTAATCGGCAGACTTACAAGGGATCCGGAGGTCCGCTACACGGCGGACCAGATGGCCGTCGCCGCCTTTACGCTGGCAATCGACAGGCCGGTTGCCGCCGGCAAGGAAAAACAGGCGGATTTTCCGCGCGTCACGGTTTTCGGAAAACAGGCCGAAACCTGCGAGCGCTATCTTGCCAAGGGCCGTCAAGTGGCGGTGCAGGGCAGGATCAGGACCGGAAGCTACAAGAACAAAGAGGGCGTCACCGTCTACACGACGGAGGTCGTGGCGGATCGCGTGAAATTTCTTGATCGGGGCGACAAGCCGGAGAGACAGGGCGGCGGTTTTGATCACGACGAATCCCCTTTCGCGGACGCCGGCCCGGCTTCGGGCGCCGGCTTCGGCTCGGACGCAGGCTCGGACATATCGCGGGATTCCGGGATTCCGGAGGGATTTACGGCCTTGGAGGACGACGATGACGACATACCGTTTTGATGCAAAGCGGTAGAACGGTCGCTTTTTTATCGAAAAAATGTTTCATTTGATTGTTTCCCGGCATTGAACGCTCGTTCACGTGTTCCGGTCGCAAACAAAAATTGTACGGCATTTGAACAGTAACATGCCCGGCAAAGGAGAAATATAAAATGTTTGATAAGAAGAGAGGCGGAATGCGGCGCAAAAAGGTATGCCAATTCTGCGCGGACAAGACGGAGAACATCGATTACAAGGATGTTGAGAAATTGAAAAAATACATTACCGACAGGGGAAAGATCCTGCCCAAGCGCGTAACGGGGACCTGTGCGATCCACCAGCGCGAGGTGACGAAAGCCATCAAGCGGGCGCGCATCGTGGCGCTGCTCCCCTATACGGCGGACTGACGCGGCGCAAGGGACGCAGCGGGACCGGCACTTTCGTATCATTCCGAGGAAGAACGCGAAAGACCCGGTCCCGCTGCGTTTTTTTAATTCCGCAGGAAGCGGAACAGCACTGCCAAAAGCCCGTCCATTTCAACGGGCTTGGCGATATGGGCGTCCATGCCGCTTTCCAGCGCCTTGTCGATGTCCTCTTTGAACGCGTTGGCGGTCAGCGCGATGATCGGCACGGTCCGCGCGTCCGCGCGGTCGAGGGCGCGGATGGCCGCCGTGGCTTCGTAGCCGTTCATAAGCGGCATCTGTACGTCCATGAACACGATGTCATAGGTATTTTCCGCGGATTTCGCGAACATCTGCACGGCCTGCGGCCCGTCCTCCGCCTCGTCGATCGACATGCCTGTGACTTCAAGGAGCGCCATGACGATGATGCGGTTGATCTCCACGTCGTCCACGAGAAGCGCCCGCTTGCCTGCAAACCTGTCGGCGGCGTCCGTGATCGCCGCCTCTTCGGACGAATCCTGTGTTTCGCGCAGCCACAGCTCGAAACTGAACGCGCTGCCCTCTCCCTGCCTGCTCTTCACGAAAATCTCCCCGCCGAAGAGCTGCACGATGCGCCGGCTGATGGCGAGTCCGAGTCCCGTGCCTCCGTATTCGCGCGACAATCCGCCGTCTCCCTGCTCGAAAGGCCGGAAGATGACGGGAAGCGCTTCCGCCGCGATGCCGATGCCCGTGTCGACGACGGAAAATTCCACGAGGGTTTCACCCTCCCTGCGGCCCTTTTTCTTCATGCGAAGCTCGATTTTTCCGTGCGCCGGCGTGAATTTCACGGCGTTGCCGAGCAGGTTGACGAGCACCTGCCGCAGGCGCATGGAATCGCCGATGAACGAAGCGGGATAAAATTCCTCCAAGATCACCTCGAAGTCTATGCCTTTTTCGTCGCAGCGCGGTCTGATGATGCCGGCCAAGGTCTCCGCGAGTTTGGGCAATTCCAAGGTTTCCTCTGAGAGCTCGATCCTGCCGGCGTCCAACTTCAAAAGATCCAGTATGTCGTTCAGAAGTCCGAGGAGGTGCTGCGCCGCAGCTTCGATCTGCCGCATGTGCTCCTTAAATTCGTCCGCGTCGACGGCTGTTCCCTCTTCGTCGAGTTTTCGCTGCACGATGTTCGCCATGCCTATGATCGCGTTCATCGGCGTGCGTATCTCGTGGTTCATGCGCGCCAAAAATTCACTCTTGTGGCGGTTCGCCCTGTTCGCGTCGCGCACGGCCTGCTCCAGATCGAGCTGCGTTTCGCGCAGTTCCTTTTCCATCGTGACGCGCACGGTGACATCGCGCGCGAAGCCGAGAAGACCGACCGGCGTTCCGTTCGCGTCGAATATGGAGCTGCGCACCGAATCGATCACCTCTTCGTGTCCGTCGGCGAACAGGATGTGTTCCTCCGTACAGAGCGTCGTCCGGGACGCGAAAGCCGCATCGTCGTTTTTGTTGAAAGCCTCCATAAACTCGGGTGACAGGATTTCCGCCGCCGTTTTCCCGACGAAATCATCCGCCGTCTTCCCGGCGATGTCCGAAAAACGGGGGTTCACCGTCAGGTATCGGCCTTTCGCGTCTTTGTACCAGATCAGGTCGGGGGAACTCGCGAAGATCGTGTCGAGCAGCCGTTTTTGCTCTTCGATCTTCTGTTGTTCGCGCGCCATCTCCGTGACGTCCGTGTCGGCGATGATGTAGCCGATCCTTTCACCGTCACTGTCCAAGAAATAGTTCGCGACGCCTTTCATATAGCGATTGTTTTTCTCCACGTAGTAGATTTCGGCCTCGCGGCCTTCCTCCAGCGCCTTGACGGGGCAGAACGCGGAGCCGGCGGGATAGATGCTGTTTTCGGTATAGGCTTTGCCGACGAGTTCAGAGAGTTCCTTGTCCCTCAGCGCCAAGCCCTGCCCGTTCACATAGAGGATCTTCAAATCCAAGTCGGTAATGCACAGCGGACCGTTCACGCTGTTCACGATGCTGTCCGCCATGTCGTCAAAGGAGTTCGCCAGCGCGCCAAATTCGTCCTTGCTCGCCGAATTGAAGCGGAACTGCCGTTCTCCTGCTCTGAAGCGCGAAATGCCGCGAATCAGGGTCTTGATGCTGTCCGTCAGGAAAGAGGCCATCCAGATGGCGATGAACACGACCAATACGATGATGATGCCCGTGGTAAGGATGAGCTGCATGAGCGTGTCGGCGAGGCTGCGCTCAATGGTCGCTCCGAGCCGTTCCTCCGTCTCTGCGGCGGGGCGCGTGAAATCATCAAGCCCCGCGCCGACGGCGACGAAGCCGAAGCCGCGTTTGGAATAGCCGTTGTCCTCCGATGGGGCGTAATGCCCCGTGTAATAGGGGATCGCAGCCGCCGTGGTCAGCTTGTAAAGCCCGCTCCACAGGATGTAAAACGAGCCTGAGCCGCCGTCCGCGGTGAGGTCCATCCAGCCCGTGCATTGCGGCGCGTTGTTGAGATAGCGTCCGTCGAGTCCGACGAAACCCGCCTGCGTGAGCGCGGGCGCGGGCCGCTTCTCCCTCGACTGCGCGTCGAACTGCGGCGTGTTCTTCACAAAGTCCGTCCATTTTTCGACGCCGCTCGCCCGCCACGCGTCGTAGATCGACGATTCGAGCCAAGGGACCCGGGGTTCTCCGGTTTCGGGGTCGAAGCCGACGATGGAATGGTGCCGCGGATGGCAGATGCTGCGGCATTGATAGTCCCAGATAAACGCGTAGTTTCCCTCAAAGGCGCTCGGCAGCTCCGTATACCGCTCGTTCATCGGCGTGAGATGATCCACAAACTCCATGATGTGGTCGTGGTTCAGCGCAAAGGTCACATAGCCCGTGACCGCCCCGCTCTCATCCGTCGCGGGCGTCGCCCAGCGCACGATGCCCTCAAATCGCTTGCCGTTCGGGTTTTCCTCCCCGGCGTAGGCCTGCGCTTCGGGCGCGTAGTCGATGGCGTAGCCGCGCGTTTCCGCCGCTTCCGCCACGTTTTTCGGCGTGTACAGGCCGATGTAGTTCGAGGGAACATAGGCGCCGATGACGTCCGACACGTAGATCTCACCGGGTTTCAGCTTCTTGAGTTCCTCAAAGTAGGTTTCGGCCTTGACATAGGTGTTCAGCCTGTCCGACACGTCCTTTTTCCGCGAATCCATGCGGTCCGACGTGACGATCTTGTACCGCTCCAAGCCGTCAAGCCCGACAAAAGTAATCTCCGTGTAGAGAGGCGCTTTTTCGTACACATAGGGCGCCGGCTCGCGATAGTGAAAGCCGTTCATGTCGTTGTTTTCGCCGTTGGTGGAAACGCCCCCGGTCTCCGCCGGCGCGGCGGTCGCCTCCGCAGGGATCCAAGCGCTCCCGTCGGGCGCGAGCGTCCACTCGCTCGCTCGCAGCAGGCGCCCCGTTTTGTTTTCGGCGAAGCGCCGGTAGCTTTCCTCATCGGGTTCGAGCTTGGCGAGATACAGGATGTCGGCGTCGCGGCTGTAGAGGAAGTCCGCCACCCTCTGCGCCGTGTCCGTCGTCATGCGTTCGATGTTCTCCGTCGCACTGTTGTTCAGCGCGGCAGTGGAGTCGCTGATGGCGATCTCTTTCAGCACGCTGCCCAAGCTGACGAAGTGCCGCCAGGCGATCAGCGCCAGCAGAATCAGGGGTATGATCTTGATTACAAGAAAGATGACGAGGAGCTTGGCGCGCATACCGAGTCCAAGCCTGTTCAAAAAATCCTCTGTCTTTTTGCGAAAGTAAGTTGATATGCGTTTCATTTTCGTAAATCAGCCTTTATACAGCAAGCGCAGGAACGCTTTCACGCCGACGGCCAGAACCGATTCGTCGAAATCAAAGCGGTCGCTGTGCAGCGGCGCGTTGCGCCCAAGTCCAAGGTGGAAGAATACGCCGGGGACGCGCTGCTGGTAAACGGAGAAATCCTCTGAGGTCATCGTCGGTTTGTCCGCTTCTATGAAAGTGAAAGCTTCTCCTGCGTCGCCGTCCGGCAGGCCCTTGGAATCGCAGCCGCACAGCGCGTCCCGGAAGCCGTCGAACAGCGCGGGATCGTTGCGCACGGCCGGGCAGCACCCGGTAAATTCGATTTTGACGCGGCAGCCGGATTCGCGCTCGATTTTCGACGCGGCGGCGTGCAGAATCTCCTGCATTCGCTCGTGCACAGCCTCCTCGAAGCTGCGCATCGTGCCGTGCAAAACGCTGTGGCCCGAAAGAACGTTCGTCGCGGTTCCGCTCTCAAACATGCCGAATTTGAGCAGGCGAAACACCCCGTCCGGAAAGCCGGCGCGCTCCGCCTCATAGACCTCCGTCACGAAGCGCGCGCCGGCCAGCAGCGCGTCTACGCCCTTTTCCGCCGCCGCCGCGTGGACGCTTTTGCCGAACAGATCAACGCGCAGGATGCAGGCTTCGGCCATGAAAGCCCCGCTGCGGCAGACGATGGCGCCCTTGTCGTATCCGGGCCAAAGGTGCAGGCCGAACACCTTGGAAACCTTGTATCTTTCGAACATGCCGGCATCGCAGATCTCCTGCGCGCCGCCCATGGTTTCTTCCGCCGCCTGAAATATGAGCAGCACGTTGTGCGGCAGCGCGCCCATGCGCCGGGAGATCTCTTCGGCGAAGCCGAGCAGTACAGCCATATGCCCGTCGTGGCCGCAGGCGTGCATTTTGCCGGGGTGCGTCGAAGCGTAGTCGCAGTCGTTCGCCTCCGCGATGGGCAGGGCGTCCATGTCGCTGCGAAAAGCCGTCGTGTCCGGCATACCCGCGTCGAAGTACGCGCACAAGCCGGTGCGGCCCGCAGGCACGATCTCGCAGGGAAGCTCCGAAAGGACCTCCTCAAGATACGCGCGGGTTTCGGGCAGATCGAAATCGAGTTCCGGTATGCGGTGCAACTTTCTGCGATGTTCTGTGAGCCTGTTCGACATGATGCGCTTGCCTCCTTATATCGCTGCAACCGTGCCGCAGTATCGTATACTGCATTCATTTTACCGGTTTACCGCGCAAAATGCCATAGAAATACGAAAATGCCCCGCGGTTTTCGGATCGGGGTTCGGATCGGGACCCGCAAACGACGACAAACAGCAACCAAACAGCAACTCGAGCGGCAACCCGGAAACAA
>JAITAX010000217.1 GCA_031283865.1 Eubacteriales Family XIII. Incertae Sedis bacterium | reverse complement strand
CGACATAGCTGCCGCCCATGTAAAACCGCGTCGCGGGGTCCACCGTGACTTTTTTGGGCAGCGTGTCCGTAATCGTCACGGTTACGGGCTGTGTGCCCGTTTCGTTCGGCCGGCCCGAGAGAAGAGCGCTCGGCGTCAGCACGTAATCGACGCGGCGCTCCCCCGCGCCGACGTTGTAGGTGAGTTTCGTGCCGCCGCTTGAGCCAAGCTGCTCGACGGACTTTATGATCTTCGCTTCGACGCCGACGATCAGCAGCGAGGCGCCGGATTGAGCGCCGGCCGGGGCGTGTGAACCGCTCTTTACAACGCCGTTCTCGTAAACGGCCTTGGCATAGGGCGAAAGACCCATACTGCGAATGTCTATCTTCGCGTCGGGGGCGTTCAGGTTTGCGATCACGTTCGAATCCGCGCTCAGGCGCGAGCTGTTCGCGTGCGTCATGCTCGCGCCCTTGCCGTGGCGCCAAAAGTACACGTCGTTCGTCGTCTGGTAGACCTCGCCGATCTCGGCCGTCGCGGGAATATGCACCCGGAAACCCACGTAGTCCGCGCCGGCGCCGAAGATGCCGCCGCGGCCCTGCACGAGGACGGCGACGCACAAGCGCTGCGGTAGGCCCGAGGCCAAGTCCGCCGTATCCGCCCGCAGACCAGCCATGCTCGCGTAGTATTTCAGCGTCGGATTCGGTATGCCGCTGTGCGGCGATGTGGTGATACCGTCCTGCGTCGCGCCCGTATTCATCTCCGCGCGCTCCATCTCCTCGTCGCTCGCCCAGTTCGAGCCGTCCGCCTTGGACACGTACAGCAGCTTGTACGTCATTGCATTGGTGTTCGGCGTAATGTCAATGACGTGATACGGATTCTCGCCCGCGTCCGCGTAGGGTTGGAAAGCGTTCGCGTCGAATTTCTGCAGCAAATCCAGCGCGTAGGGCTGCCAATCGGGATCGGTGGCGGAGGAAGTGGCAGGAACGCTGTAAATCGCGATGTCGGTGCCGTAGGGCGCCCACGCGTCCGCGCCCTGCCCGTTCGAGGACGACAGATTTATGGAGGATGACCACGGCGATGAACCGCCCGTATAACTCGCGAGGGTGAGATAATTGTACTTCGTGTAGCCCCCTTTGGGGGTGACGGCAACCTCGGTGCGGTTCAGGTCGTCGTCGGTCTTTGGCTGTGATTTTAACTGCGGCGTCATTTCGGACAGCGTCTGCGTCTTAAGGTTTTTATCCTGCAGGGACAGATAGAAAACCGTACCCGTACCGACGACCTGCGGGACCGGGAACAGGACCTGTATAAAGCCCACGGAGAAGACGCCTATGCCCATGTCCTCGCCGTATGCGGGCGCGGTGCCCGCAGTCGCGTTGTCGTTGCGCAAGGGCCATTGATAGGCGCCGTTTTGCATGAAACCGTAGCTGTCCACCGTGACGCTGAGGGTAGCGTCGGTCTGCGTTATCGTCCACGCTCCGCTGTTCGCGCAGTAAGCTTTATTCTGGCTCTCGGCCCACGTGCTGACCGGCGCGTAGCCCGTCGGCTGAAATGAATTGCTTGCAAAATACATATTGCGGCCGCCGATTGCCGAAGTTCCGCTTGTAAACAGGCGATAATCCCACAGGAGCGGCAGAATCTCGTCGCCGCTCGTGCCCGTGATATCGCTCGTCGTTCCACCGACGGTCTTCTCGACTTTCAGCGCGATATCGAATGTGATCGGACCCTGCGGCAGTTCGACCCCTTTCAGCTTCTTCACCGTGCCGTTGGCGTTGAACATCTGCAGTTGCAGGGCGTAGCCGTACATGCGGCCGTTTACGACGCCGGCGCCCTTGTTCTGAGCATTTACGTTTCCCGAGGAGAAATTCCAATCCTGCAGATAGTCCACGTGCAGGGTCCTCTGCAGCTTCACATTCACTTGGGTCGGCGAGGCCGATACTGTAAATTCGGGCGCCGGCGCCGTCTTGGGCGCGTTCTTCCCGACACCGGCGCCCCCTGCATAGCCGTCCATCCAGGCGGAGAACTCCGGCTTGATTTTGGCGCCGTTCGCCATGCCCTGCACCTTGACGGCGACGGACAGCGTACCCTCGCCCGGCAGAATCGTCTTGCCCAGATCCGCCTTGAGGTGATATTTGCCCGTCAAGACCACGCCCTCCGATCCCGCCACCACCTGCGGGTCCTCTATCCACCGCATTGCGGTCAAATCGAAATCCGCCTGCTCGCGCGCAAGGCCCGGCAGCACGAACTTGACGTACATATCCCCCTCTTTGAAGTAGGTCACGGTTGTTTGCTCTTGCAGCGCCGTGGCGTAGTGCAGCGTGAACTGCAGGGAATCGAAGCTGCGCACGATGCCGTTGCTCGGGCCGCTGTCGTTGCCGTTGCCGCTGCCGTTGACGTCGCCGTCGACGGCATCCCAAGCGGGCGTGCCGTCCTTGCTGTCGGCTATCGAAAATTGAGAAACGTATGCCTCGTTCGGCCGGAGCTTATCCTCCACCGTGCCGGGTTCGGGGCCGAAAGCCTTTGCCGCCTCCTCAGCGGAATTAAGCAGAATCATAGGCGGAACCGGCGCAGCTTCACGGTTGGAAGCGTAGAAGCCGATGGCTGCCGGTGAAGTGCTTTCAAATTCGGCAGGATAGCCGTGCACGCGGTACAGCTCGGCGCCGTACATGTCCTTGTATTTATAAAATGTCAGTGTTATTCCGCCGGTTGACGTGAACTCGTCTTTCGCGTAGTAAGTCGGCGTGGCCGCATCCGCGAGATTCACGGGAATGAACGCCGCTTCGCCCGCGTAAGCCCCGCCAATGCCCAAGAACGGAAGCGCCAACGATGTCCACAAGACCAAGGCCGCGACGGCAAAAGCGACGCCGGCCCGCATACGGTCGGTCTTATTCATAGCTTTGTTTCCTTTCCTCTATTTAACTTATGATTGCTGTAAACGAATTTTGCCGTATCCGATTCGGCACATGCTATGTAACATTTTTTAGAAAGTGTTACATAGCATATGCAGCCTGAAATTTCAACAAGAAAACCGCATTATAGCGCTGAGTGAGGAAAGATGAGATGGATACTGGATAAGATTGCATTGAAATTGCAACTAAAAAAGCCAATGT
>JAITAX010000173.1 GCA_031283865.1 Eubacteriales Family XIII. Incertae Sedis bacterium | reverse complement strand
GCATTTTTCAAGCCGCTGCACCACGGCGGCGCGCGCGGACTCGATCAGGTCTTCGTTTTCGCGCACGTAGACGAAGCCGCGCGATATGATGTCGGGGCCCGCGATGATCTCGCCCGTACTCTTCTCGACGGACGCCACGACGATGATCAGGCCCGATTCCGACAGCAGACGGCGGTCGCGCAGCACGATGTTGCCGACGTCGCCGACGCCGAGGCCGTCCACGAACACGGGGGCGGCGGGAACCTCCTCACGCGATATGTTCACCCGATTCGGCGTCAGATTCAGCACTTGACCGTTCTCGAGAATGAAGATGTTCGCCTTGGGCATACCGATGCCCTCCGCGATGACCGCGTGCCGGTGGAGATGCCTGTACTCGCCGTGTACGGGCATGAAGTATTTGGGTTTGATCAGCATATGGATCAGTTTCAATTCCTCCTCGCAGGCGTGGCCCGAAACGTGGATGTCCGCGATGTCGGAATAGATGACGTCCGCGCCCTTTTCGAAGAGCTTGTTGACGACGTTCGACACGGTGCGCTCGTTGCCCGGGATCGGGCTTGACGACAGGATAACCATGTCCCCTTTCTTGATCTGCACGGCCTTGTGGTCGTTGTCCGCCATGCGCGCGAGGGCGGACATAGGCTCACCCTGGCTGCCCGTCGTGATCACGACGAGCTCCTTGTCCGGGATATGCCTGATCTTGTTGATGTCCACGAGAACGCCCGCCGGGATCTTCACGTAGCCAAGCTCTATCGCGAGGTTCAGCACGTTGATCATGCTCCTGCCGGAAACGGCCACGCGCCGGCCGAACATGACAGCCGTGTCTATGATCTTCTGCACGCGATGCACGTTCGAGGAGAAAGACGCGATGATGATGCGGGAATCCGAACCGCGGAATATGTTTTCGAGGGTCCGCCCCACCACCTTTTCGGAGGCGGTGTAGCCCTTGCGCTCCGCGTTCGTGCTGTCGGCCAGCATCAGGAGTACGCCCTCGCGCCCGATCTCGGCGAGGCGTTGGAAGTTGATCGGTTCGCCGTCCACGGGCGTGTAGTCGATCTTGAAGTCCCCTGTATGAAATATTTTTCCGACGGGCGTGTTGATCGCGAGACAGAGAGAATCCGCGATGGAATGCGTCATGCGGATGGCCTCGATTTGGAACAGGCCGATGTTGATTACCTCTCCCGCCGTGATCGTCCTGAGATCCCCCGTGATACCGTGTTCTCGCAGCTTGTTTTCGACAAGTCCGAGCGTGAGCCGCGTCCCGTAGATGGGCAGGTTCAGCTCCTGCAGCAGATAGGGAATCGCGCCTATGTGGTCCTCGTGTCCGTGCGTGAGGATCATGCCGCGCAGCTTCGCGCGGTTCTTGATCAGATACGCGAAGTCGGGCAATACGATGTCGATTCCGTACATCTCATCGTCCGGGAAGGACATGCCGCAATCGACGATCATGATGTCGTTTTGGTATTCCAAAACCGTGATGTTCTTGCCGATTTCGTTCAACCCGCCGAGGGGGATCAGCTTGAGCTGACGCTTCTCGCGCACGCGCTCAGGCGCGGGCTTTCTTTCTTTGATTTTCAATCTGTTTTCCTTTCATTTGTCATATATGAATGTTTTTTTTGATTTTTTTATTGTTTCACGACGATGTTCAACAGCTTGCCGGGGACGGCGACCAGCTTCAGCACCTCGCGGCCCGCGATCAGCCGTTGGACGCGCGCGTCGGCGCGCGCGGCTGCGATGAGTTCCTCTTTGCCTAAGCCGCTCTCGACCTCGAACTTTTCCTTGACCTTGCCATTGACTTGAACGACGATCTCCGTTCTGTCCCGCGCGAGCGCCGCTTCGCTGTAATCCGGCCATTTCTCACCGTAGAGCGAGGCGCCGTGACCCGTGAGCCGCCACATTTCCTCGCAGATATGCGGCGTGAAAGGCGACAGGATCAGGATCAAATCGGTCAAGGCCGCTTTCAAAAGGCCCGCGTTCGTCTGCGGCAGTTCCTTGTACTTGTACAGGGCGTTCACCGCCTCCATGATCGAGCTGATTGCGGTGTTGAAGCCGAAGCGCCCGCCGATGTCGTCAGAAACTTTCTTGATCGCGCGGTTCATCGCGAAGTCGAGCGCCCTGTCGGCCTCGGTGACGGACGTATAATCGTCCGGCGCGGACTTTAGCGTCTCCGCAAGCTCGCTCACGAGCCTGAAGACCCTGTTCAGGAAGCGATAGCTCCCCTCGACGCCCGCATCGGACCACTCAAGTTCCTTTTCGGGCGGGGATGCGAAGAGGATGAAGAGCCGCGCGGTATCGGCGCCGTATTTGTTCACGATCTCCTCAGGGGAAACGACGTTGCCGACGGACTTCGACATCTTCTTGCCGTCTTTCAGCACCATCCCCTGCGTCAGCAGGTTTGTGAAAGGCTCGTCGACGGGGCAGCTGCCGATGTCGCAGAGGAATTTCGTGAAAAAGCGCGCGTAGAGCAGGTGCAGGATCGCGTGTTCGACGCCGCCGATGTAGCGGTCCACCGCCATCCAGTACGCGGTTTTTTCTTTCGAAAACGCCTCTTTCTCGTTGTGCGCGTCGCAGAGGCGCAGGAAGTACCACGAGGAATCGAGGAAAGTGTCCATCGTGTCCGTTTCCCGCTCGGCTTTGCCGCCGCACAGCGGACAGGTCGTTTCGCGGAAAGTCTTGCTCGTCGTCAGCGGCGATTCCCCCTTGCCCGTAAAGGCAACGTCCGTGGGCAGCAGGACGGGCAGATTTTCCTCTTTCTCGGGGACCCAGCCGCAGGCGTCGCAGCGGATCATGGGGATGGGCGTCCCCCAGTAACGCTGCCGTGAGATGAGCCAGTCGCGCAGGCGGTAGTTCACGGAGGCGGCGCCTATGCCTTTCTCTTCGATGTAGGCCGTAATTTGTTCGATTGCTTCCCGATTCGACAGGCCGTTGAATCCGCCGGAGTTGATCATGCGGCCCTCGGCGATGAAAGCTTCTTTTAGATTGTTCACGTCGATCCGCGCGTCCGCGGGGGGGTCTATGACGGGGATGATGTCGAGGCCGTATTTTACGGCGAAGTCGAAGTCCCTTTGGTCGTGGGCCGGCACCGCCATGATCGCGCCCGTGCCGTAGTCCGGCAGCACGTAATTCGCGATGTAGACGGGGACCTTTGCGCCGTTCAGCGGGTTGATCGCGCTGCGCCCGATAAAAAGCCCCTCTTTTTCGAGCGTGACAGCCGTTCTGTCTATGTCGGACAGGTACTGCAACTTCTCGAGGAATTGCCGGACGGGTTCCTCATACGCGCCGCCCGCCGTGAGTTCTTTCACGAAAGGGTGTTCCGGCGCCAGCACCATATAGGTGACGCCGAAGAGCGTGTCGGGCCGCGTCGTGAAGACGCGCAGGGTCTTGTCCGAGCCCTCGATGCCAAAATCGACCTCGGCGCCCGTGCTCTTGCCGATCCAGTTCTTCTGCATGAGCTTGACCTTGGCGGGCCAGCCCTCAAGCCTGTCGAGGTCCGAAAGCAGGCGCTCCGCGTAGTCCGTGATCTTCAGATACCACTGCGAAAGCTCTTTCTTGCCGACGACGGAACCGCAGCGGTCGCAGACGCCGCTTTCAACCTGCTCGTTCGCAAGCACCGTTTCGCAGGAGGGACACCAGTTGACGGGGTTCTTCTTCTTGTAGGCCAGCCCGTTTTTGAAGAACTGTATGAAGATCCACTGCATCCATTTGTAATACGCGGGATCGCAGGTCGCGACCTCGCGGTCCCAGTCGTAGGAGATGCCGAGCCGCTTGAACTGCTCCCGCATCTCTGCCATGTTGTTGTGCGTCCATAGGTTCGGGTGCACGCCCTTTGCGATGGCCGCGTTCTCGGCGGGCAGGCCGAAAGAATCCCAGCCCATCGGATGCAGCACGTTCAGACCTTTCATCTTCAGGTAACGGGCGGCGACGTCGCCTATGGAGTAGTTGCGCACATGGCCCATATGCAGCTTGCCCGACGGATAGGGGAACATCTCGAGCAGGTAATATTTTTCCGCGCCCGGGATTTCGTGCGTCTTGAAAAGCCCCGCGTCGGACCAATATTTCTGCCACCTTTTTTCAATTTCTTCGAAATCGTATCTGTCTTCCGCCATGTTCATACCTCTTCCGCTTCAATCCGGTTCCCGTCTCCCCATATCTGCTCGATCCGGTACAGATCCCGCTGTTCTTTCGTGAAAACATTAACAATAACATCGCCGTAGTCGAGCAGCACCCAGCCGGACTCCGGCTTGCCCTCGATGTGCCGGAGCGCCGCGTCCGCGCCCGCAAGTCCCGTCTCCACGTCGTCCGCAAGGCCGCCGACCTGACGCACTGAGTTGCCGGAGACGATCACGAGAAAATCCGCAAAGGAGGATTTTTCGGCGATGTCCAAGATGACGATATCGATTCCTTTCTTTTGGCGGAGTACGCCGGCGGCGCCGAGCGCCAGTTGTTTGCTGTCCAAACGGTCTCCCCTTTCTGTCGTTTCATTGTTACGATTCATCTGTCTGCGGCGGCTGTCCGGCCGCAAACCATCGAAGCGCGCGCAGGGAATCGGGGTGCGGCAAAAGCCCCCTCGCCTCAAGCAGGCGCAGCGTGTTTTCGAGCGCCATGACGCAGGCTTCGTCCAAGTCCCGCCGCGCGGTTTCCCGCAGCAGTGAGACGCCCTCATAGTCGCGCGTCGGCTCCGCCGCGTCGGACACATAAAGTATCTTTTCGAGCGCGGACATGCCCGCGCGGCCCGTGGTGTGGTAGCGCACGGCGTCCGTCAGCTCCGCGTCCGCGATGCCGAGTTCCCGCTCCATCCAGGCGGCCGCGATCTTGCCGTGCGACAGGCCGGCGCTGCCTTTCAGCGCGGGATCGATGCCGTAGCGGTCGATCAGCGCGTCAAGCTCCGCAGGCGGAGCGTTCCTGAACCAGTCGTGCAGCAGCGCCGCCCGCTTGGCTTTCTCCGCATCGACGCCGCAGCGCGCCGCAAGCGCCGCAGCCGTGCGCGCCGTACCCAGAACGTGCGCGGCCCGCTTCTCGCCGAGCCGCGCCGTGAGCGCTTCACGGCTTGTAAAGTCCGTTTTCATATATATAGTCTCCCACCGAAGCGGGAAGCAGCCCCTCTATGCTCTCCCCCGCGCGCACGCGCCTGCGGATCTCCGAGGCGGATATGTCCATCGGCGCGTTCTCCACAGGGATCACGCGCGCGCCGTAGAGTTCGCGCAGACGCGCGGCGCAGCGGCTTACATCCTCGTCCCCGCTGCCCGGGCGGCGCGCCGCAATAAAAGAAAATTCCCGCAAAAGCGCGTCCGCCTTGTACCATTTTTCGAGCATCAGGAGCATGTCCGCGCCGAGCAGGAAGAAGATATCTCCCCTGTCCTCGCCGCCGTCCCGTATGGCCCTGAGTGAATCGATCGTATAGGACACGCCCCCGCGCGCAATCTCCGTATCCGCGACCTCGAAGCGCGCGTCGCCGTCCGTCGCGAGCCGCAGCATGTTCATGCGGTGCTCGGGAGCGCTCAGGCCCGCGCCGAGCTTGAAAGGCTGGGCGTACACGGGCATGAACAGCAGCTTGTCGAGCGCTGCGGCCTTTATCGCCAGCTTCGCAACGGCGAGATGCGCGTTGTGTACGGGGTCAAAGCTGCCGCCGAATACGCCGGTCCTCATTCCGCGAGCAGCGCGAGTTCCCTGAGCTGCTCGCGCGAAACCTCGCCGGGCGCGCCGCTCACGGGGCAGACGGCCGCTTGGTTCTTAGGAAAGGCCATGACCTCGCGTATGCTCTGCTCGCCGAGCAGCAGCATAACCAGCCGGTCGAGTCCGTAGGCGAGACCGCCGTGCGGCGGAACGCCGTAGCGAAAGGCTTCGAGCAGGAAGCCAAACTTGCTCTCCGCGTCCTCGCGCGAAAGCCCCAGAATATCGAACATCTTCATCTGCAAGGCCCTGTCGTGTATTCTGATGCTGCCGCCGCCGAGTTCCACGCCGTTCAGCACGATGTCGTAGGCCCTGGCCCGCACGGCGGAGGGGTCTGTGTCGAGCAGCGCGACGTCCTCCGGATTCGGCGCGGTAAAGGGGTGGTGCATCGCCGAAAATCGCCCGGCCTCTTCGTCAAAGCTGAGCAGCGGGAAATCGACCACCCATAAAAGCGCGCGCCGCGCGTCGTCGAGCAGGCCGAAGCGCCGCGCGATCTCGCGCCGCAGGAAGCCAAGACTGTCGAAAACGACCGCGCGCTTCCCCGCCACGATGAGGATGAGATCGCCGTATTTACAGGAAAACAATTTCGTAAACTCAAGCAGCTCGGCCTCGCCGAAGAACTTGCCGAAAGAGGAAGCGATCCCGTCTGCGCCGACGCGCGCCCACGCAAGCCCTTTCGCGCCGTAGGCTTTGATGTCGTCCTGCAGCTTGTCCACGTCTTTGCGGCTCAGGCGTTCCGCGCCGCCCTCTATGCAGATGCCGCGCACGTCGCCGCCGGACGCGACAGCGTCCGCGAACACGCGGAAACCGCAGTCCCGCACCGCGTCGTTCACGCAGACGAGCTCGAAGCCGAAGCGCGTATCGGGCTTGTCGCTGCCGAAACGCTCAAGTGCTTCCCTGTAGCTGTATCGCGGAAAAGGCGTCTTGATCTCTTCGTTCAAAAGCTCCTTAAACACGCGCTTCAGATAGCCCTCCTGCACGGCGATCACGTCATCTTCGTCGACGAAAGACATTTCGAGGTCCACCTGCGTGAACTCCGGCTGCCGGTCCGCCCGCAAGTCCTCGTCGCGGAAGCATTTCACGATCTGGCAGTAGCGGTCCGCGCCGCTCGCCATCAGGAGCTGCTTGTAGAGTTGCGGCGATTGCGGCAGTGCGTAAAACAGGCCCGCGTTGACGCGGCTCGGCACCAGATAGTCGCGCGCGCCCTCCGGCGTGGGCTTGACCAGCATCGGCGTTTCGATCTCCGTGAAGCCCTGTTAGTCGAAATAATCCCGCGTCAGCTTCGCCACCGCATGGCGAAAGCGCAGATTGCGCTGCATCTTGTGCTTTCTGAGGTCGAGGCAGCGATACTTGAGGCGCAGGGTTTCGTCCGCGTTGTCATCGTCTTTTACGTAGATCGGCGGTGTTTCGGCCTCCGAATAGAGGATCATATCGCCGACGGACACCTCGATCTCGCCCGTCGCGAGCGCGCTGTTGCTCGCCTTGCGCGCCCTGACCCGGCCTTTCACGCCGACGACGTATTCACTGCGCAGACCGTCGGCTGTCTCGAAGAGCGCGCGCGGCGCATCCGCGTCGAAGACGATCTGCACGAGGCCCGTCCTGTCGCGCAGGTCGCAGAAGATGAGGCCGCCCAGGTTCCTGCGCTTCTGTATCCATCCGTTCAGAACGACGGCCTCACCTGTGTTCTTTGCGGTCAGCTCGCCGCACATATGCGTGCGTTTGTAAATATTTTTCATCTGTTTCCTCCAAGCTTTGCTCCGGGGGCGACGGGTTTTATCCGTCCTTACTCGAAGCGCCGCGCGACAGCTTCTCGAAAGCCCTATCGCGCGGCGAGCGCGTCCAAAACGCAGTCCGCGTCCACGCGCCGCTGCTCACCCGAAATCATGTCCTTGATGAGAAAGGCGCCCTCCCTGAGCTCTTCCTCGCCGATCACGATTGTATAGCGCGCACCCAACCGATCAGCGCGCTTCAACTGCCCCTTGAGGCTCTGCGCCGGGCCGTCCATCTCGACGCGCAGATCCGCCGCGCGCAGACGCCGCAGCAACCCGAGTCCCGCGACCTTGGCCGCGTCGCCGAGGAAAGCGATGTAAGCGTCCGCGCCCGCCGGCGGCGGGATCGCGACGCCGGCCGTCTCCATGACCGAGAGCAGACGTTCTATGCCGAGCCCGAAGCCCACGCCCGGCATCGGCGGGCCGCCCAGTTCCTCGATCAGGTGATCGTAGCGTCCGCCGCCGCAGACCGTTCCCTGCGCGCCTATGCGAGACGACACGAACTCGAAAGCCGTCTTTGTGTAATAGTCGAGACCGCGCACGATGCCCGCGTCCACCGCAAAGGCGACGCCGAGCGCGTTGAGGTTGCGCCCCAGCGCCTCGAAATCCTCACCGCACGCGTCGCAAAGGTAGTCGAGCATACGCGGCGCGCCCTTGACGAGTTCCCCGCATACGGGGGATTTGCAGTCGAGTATGCGCATCGGGTTCCTGTCCAGACGGTTCTTGCAACTGTCGCAGAGCGCCTCGCGCTTCGGCGCGAGAAAGGCGCGCAGGGCCTCCCTGTACCCGCCCCTGCAGGCGGGGCAGCCGATGCTGTTGATGCGGAGATCGATCTCCGCGACGACGCCGAGTTCCGTGAAAAAATCGGCGGCCAGCGCAATCACCTCGGCGTCGGCCAGCATGTCGGCGGAGCCGAAATACTCTGCGCCGAACTGATGAAACTCCCGCAGCCTGCCTTTCTGGGGCCGCTCATGGCGGTAGCAGGCGATCTCGTAGGCATATTTCGACGGTTGCGGCTGCGCATAGAGCTTGTGCTCCAAAAACGCGCGCGCGACGGAGGCCGTGCCCTCCGGCCGCAGCGTCAGACTGCGCCCGTCGTAATCGTCGAAGCTGTACATCTGCTTCTCCACGATATCCGTAGACGTGCCCACGCCCCGCGAAAAGAGTTCCGTATACTCGAACACGGGGGTCCTGATTTCAGAAAAACCGCGGCGTGCGCAGAGTGCGCGAAAGGCGGATTCCACAAAACTCCATTTGTAAATTTCATCGGGCAGTCTGTCCTTTGTCCCCTTGGGGGCCTGTGTCAACATAGTCTCTCCTGTGGTTTTTATTCGAACAGCAAGCGCTGCTTTCGCGCCAGCATTTCCGCAAGCCTCTGCGTATAGATCTCATAGTCCGATACGTTGAACGCGCGCGTCAGCCTGTTTTCCTCGGGGACGAAGAGCTTGCTCGAAGCGCCCGCGCCGAGCGCGATCACAGTCTGCCGCTCCTCCATGATGCGCACGTTGTACAAACACAGTTCCCCGTCCCGCGCGTAGCCCGTGTTTTCGAGATTGCCGGCCGTCTGCTTCTGGCGGTAGAGGTAATAGGGCGCGTAGGCGGCCTTTTCCAGCTCTTCGGCGGCCTTTTCCAGCATCTCCGCAGCCGTTTCGGCGTGCGCATAGCTGTATTCGGCATCCTCTTCCTTGAGCCGCGCCGCCCGCTTCACCGCGAGGGCGTGTATCGTGATGTTCGCAGGCGCAAGGTCCAAAACCTCCGACAGAGAGCGCCGGAAATCCGCTGTTTCCTCGCCCGGCAGGCCCGCGATCAGATCGGCGTTGACACGCAGAGCGCCGCAGTCCCGCGCGAGCCGGAAAGCCGCGCGCACATCCTTTGCCGTATGGTCCCTGCCGATCCGCAGCAGCGTCGCGTCGTTCATGCTCTGCGGGTTGATGCTGACGCGGTCCGCGCCGTGCCGCCGCATGGCGCGCAGCTTCTCAGCCGTGATCGTGTCGGGCCGGCCCGCCTCGACCGTGAACTCTCGTAATCCCGCGCCGGCAAAGCGGCGCCGCACGAAGCCGAGCAGTTCATCAAAATCCGTCTCGCTGAGGGCGGTGGGCGTGCCGCCGCCGATGTAGATGCTCTCGGCGTACAGGTCCTTGCGCGCCATGCCCTCGGCGACGAAGTCCATCTCGCGGCGCAGCGCCGCAAGATATCCGCCGACGCGCGCATAAGGGACTTGATTGGAGGTAAAGGAGCAGTACCTGCAACGCGTCGGGCAAAACGGTATGCCGATGTATATTCCGACGGCACCCTGTTCGGGCGGCGCCGTCCGCGCCCGCTGCAAGGCGTATATGCGGGCCGTCAAGTCCGTCTTGGCGCCGCTCACATAATATTCGCCCCTGAAGCGCCGCCGCGCGCGCGCCGCGTCCGCAGCCGCCGCAAGCTCGCCGAAGAGCTTGACGGGCCGTACCCCCGTCAGGATGCCCCAAGGGAGCCGCTTCCCCGTCAGCGCGAACAGCCTGTCGTACAGAAAGCGCTTGACGGCGTTCTTGTCCCCCGCCTCCGTCAAAGCGGCGGGGAGTTCGATCCGCCGCGCGGCCTCCCCGGCTTCCGCGGCTTCCGCGATTTCCGCCGCCGCAGGCTCCGTCGAAAATTCCGAGGGCCGCAGAAACATCTTAATCAGTTCGACGTACTCATTTTCCTGTACGCCGACGAAAACAAATCCGCTCATCGCGCTCGATTTCAAAAAAACGGGTTGTTCCGCTTTTCGAAGCCGATCATGCTGTCGCCCATATGTCCGGGATACACGCGCGTTTCATCAGGCAGCGTGAAAAGCTTGCTTTCCACCGAAGAGAGCAGGCTCTCCATCGAGCCGCCGAACAGGTCCGTGCGACCGATTGAGCCTGCGAACAGCGTGTCGCCGCTGAAGAGCGCGTCCTCCGCCAACACGCAAATGCCGCCCGGGGAATGCCCCGGCGTCGCCAGAATTTTGAGCGTCAGCTTGCCCGCCGCAAGCTCGTCTCCGTCTTTCACGAGAACCTGCGGTGCGAGCGAGATCGCGCGTCCCGTAATCGCGCTCGAATAGTTCTTGCTCGGGTCCGCGAGCATGGACTGCTCGTCCTCCCCCGCCACGAGCTTGCAGCCCTCAAATTCGCGCAGATAGCGTTCCGCGCCGCCGATGTGATCGCCGTGTCCGTGGGTCAGTATAAGCCACAGGACGCGCAGGCCCTCATTCTTGACGGCGAGCGCCAGCGGCGCGCTGTATTCGCCCGCGTCCACGATGAAAGCGCTCTTTGCACCGTCATCCACGAGATAGCTGTTGGCGCCGGAAAAAATCCCCGCAAACATTCTGATATTCATTCGTAGGTTATCTCTCTCCTTTTTTGTCTTTACGCGGTCAAAAGCGCTTCCTGCTGTCCAAAAGCAGGGTCACGGGGCCGTCATTGCGGATATCCACGAGCATTTCCGCGCGGAAAACGCCCTCTTCTACGCGCAGGCCCAAGGCGCGCAGCCTGTCCGTGCAGGCCCGGCAGAGCGGTTCCGCAAGCTCGGGCCGCGCCGCCGCCGTGAAGTTCGGCCGCCTGCCTTTTCGCGCATCGCCGAGCAGCGTGAACTGCGAAACGGCGAGTACCGCGCCGCCCGCCTCCGCCACGGAGAGGTTCATCTTCCCGTCCGCGTCCGCAAATACGCGCAGGCCCGCGATCTTGTCTGCGATATATGCGGCATCACGCGCCTCATCGCCGTCCTCCGCGCCGAGAAAGGCGAGCAGTCCCGTTCCGATGGCGCCCGCAAGCGTTTCGCCGACCGTTACGCGCGCCTCCTTTACCCTCTGCACCACCGCTCTCATATCCCTCTCGATTCCTCTCTTAACCCGTCGCCCGGTGCGCGTCCGCGACGCCCTCTACGCCGCGCAAGGAACGCAGGATCTTTTCCATCTGGCCCGTATTGGAGATGGACAGCGTCATCATGATGTAGACCGCGCCGTCGTTCGCGCTCTTCGCGTTGACGCCCGTGATGTGCACGTCCATATCCTCGCACACGCGGGAGATGTCCGACAGCAGGCCCTTGCGGTCGTCGGCGCTGATCGCCACGTCCGAATCGTAGTATTGGCTCCGGTCGAGACCGTCATACTCCCATTCGACCTCTATGAGCCGCCCTTTTTCCTCCTCGGGGATGTGCAGGATGTTCGGGCAGTCGGCGCGGTGAACGGTAACACCCTTTCCCTTTGTGATGAAGCCCATGACCTCGTCGCCGGGTACGGGATTGCAGCATTTGCCGAGATGGATCAGCAGGTTGCTGACGCCCTTGACGCGGACGTCCGTGCGCTCCTTTTGCGAATTTTCGTTCTGCCTCCGCGCGGCGGCGGCCTCCGCGCGCTCTTTCTCGCGCACCGCCCGTTTCGCGGCGGCCTGCGTATCCTCTTCGTATATGTCCGTGAGCGCGTTCACGACCTTGCTCAGCATGACGCCGCCATGGCTGACGGCGTTGTACATCTCCTCCGCCGCAGTGTAATTCAACTGCTTGCAGACGCGCTGTATCCACCGGTTTTGCAGCAGGGTCTGCGTTTCGAACCCCTTGCGCTTCACGGCCCTCTCGAGCAGTTCCCGCCCTCTCTCCGCGTTTTCGCTGCGGTTCTCGCGCTTCAGCCACTGGCGTATCTTGCTTCGCGCGTTGCTCGTCTTCGCGATCTGCAGCCAATCGCTGCCGGGGCCTTTGGAATTGGAAGAGGTGAGGATCTCCACGATCTCTCCGTTCTTCAGGCCGTAGTCGATCGGGACCATCTTGCCGTTCACCTTGGCGCCCACGCATTTCACGCCCACGCCGCTGTGTATCTTAAAAGCGAAATCCAGAGGCGTCGAGCCTGCGGGCAGTTCGATGACGTCACCCTTGGGCGTGAACACGAAGACCTGATTGGAGAAGAGATCCATCTTCAGGGTTTCCATGAACTCCCTCGGATCGTTCATGTCTTTCTGCCATTCGAGCGTCTGCCGCAGCCAAGCGAGCTTCACCTCCTCCTGCGCCGCGCCGTCCGCGCCGAGACCCTCTTTATATTTCCAGTGCGCGGCGATGCCGTACTCGGCGATGCGGTGCATGGCATGCGTTCGGATCTGTATCTCAAAGGGATTGCCCTTGTCGCTCAGCACCGTCGTGTGCAACGACTGATACAGATTGGGCTTGGGCATCGCGATATAGTCTTTGAAACGGCCCGGGAGCGGCTTCCACATCGCGTGCACAACGCCGAGCGCCGCATAACAGTCCTTGACGGTATCCACGATGATCCGCACGGCGGTCAGATCAAAGATCTCGTCCAACTGCTTGTGCTGGTATTTCATCTTGCGATATATGCTGTAAAAATGCTTGGAGCGCCCTGTGATTTCGTAGCCGATCTTCAGCTCGTCCAAGCTCTGCTTGATTTCGCTGATCACGCGGTTGATGTTCTCTTCGCGCTCTATCTTCTTTATCTTGACCTGATCGACCAGCTCAAAGTAGGCCTCGGGGTCCAGATGTTTCAGCGCGATGTCCTCCAACTCGAACTTCATCGCGAAGATGCCGAGCCGGCTTGCGAGGGGTGCGTATATCTCAAGCGTTTCCCGGCATTTGTACATGATCTGGTCGTGATTCATGTAATTGATGGTGCGCAGGTTGTGCAGACGATCCGACAGCTTTATGAGCAGGACGCGGATATCCTTGGA
>JAITAX010000157.1 GCA_031283865.1 Eubacteriales Family XIII. Incertae Sedis bacterium | reverse complement strand
TGTAAACTGTGCATTGTGCATTGTGAATTGTGAATTGCCCCCCACCAAGCACCCGCCCAGAAATAAGCAAATTCCGCACGGGGTCTGAATCATAACATTGTGCATTGTGCATTGTGAATTGTGCATTGTAAACTGTGCATTGTGCATTGTGAATTGTGAATCATAACTATGCCCTGCTTTTTACGCCCACTTTCTTTAGGAGCGCGCTCAGCGTTTCCGCCGCGCCGCCGTTTGCGGCGGGCCGCCTGACAGCCGCGGAGATGCGGCAGGGGAAGTTCGCCCGGATGCAGTCGTCGGCTTCCAGCAGTCCCGCCAGCTTCTCGAGCGCGCGCTTCCCGTCCCGAGGCGTCGTTTCGGGGAACAGCAGGGCGAGCGCCAGATCGGAGCAGCGCCCGAGCACGTCCGTCTTGCGGATGTGCTTTGACAGGAACGCGGAAACGTAAGCCATGTTTTTTTCGAGCGTTTCCTCGCCGTGCAGCGCGCCGTCCGCGGACAACTGCGGCGCGAAGCCGAAAGCGCCGAGGCACAGACGGCTGCCGTAGCGCCTGCTGCGGTGAAGTTCCCGCTCCGCCTCTTCTATCCAGCCCTCGCGCGTCAGCGCGCCCGTGCCGGCGTCTATCTTGTTGATCGCTTTCACGTACACGTCGCTCGGGTCGGAAGCCCTCGGGATCATGAGGGCCAGCTTGCGGAATTTCTCCGTGACGGGTCCAAGATCGCTGCTGCCGAGGCATACGCGCAGCGCGCCGCCGTCGGCGGCCACGTATTTGTGGCTGCTGCTCTCGGCGATTTGCCCCGTCACCTGCTGCAACTCCGTGACGCGCACAATGAAATGATAAATTTTGGGATACACCTTGCCGCCGTAGCGGCAGTTGTTATATTTCCTGAAATAGTTTATATGGTAATTCCCGAGCCTGTAGACGGCGTGAACCGCCTGTTTCCATTCGAGGAAAGCAATATAATCGACGCTTTCCCGATCCGAGTGCGTCAGCCTGCGATAGGCGTCTTCCCACTTCTCGTTCATCGTTTCGCGGAAGAAAGAATCCAGCATACCGTAGGCGTCGCAGGCTTCTTTGTTTTCGACCGCGCGCCAGCCCGCCGTCTCGCGTTCGGACAGGGTTTTCCACGCGTTTCTCTGCATCCAAGCCTTGTGGTATTCCTCTCGAAGCGCCTCGTTGCCTATGACGCGGTAGGCCATGTTGATCTCTTTCATGCGTTCCGAGGCGAGCGGCGCGCGGTTCAGATCGGGATGGTACATCTTCGACAGACACCTGTAGGCGGCGTCGATGACGTCCTTTTCCGCGTCGTGATGCACCTGCAATATGTTGTAATAATCCGGTTCGCGGTTAAGCATTGCCGAGGTATTCCTCCAATGTCCTGTATTGCAGCGCGGCACCGGCTTTTTTCAGCCGGATGGCCGCAAGGAAAGCCTTTGCCGTGTCCATGCAGGTCAGCACGGGCAGGCCGCGTTCTATGGCCTTTCTGCGTATGTCGAAAGAGTTGCTGCCGGGTTTGTTCGCCACCTCCGGCACGTTGATTAGGCCGCAGATTTCTTCGCCCGTCTTCTGCATAACCTCCTCGAAGCTCACGGTTTCGGAGGTGATTCCAAATTCCTCCATGAATCGGCTCGTCCCCTCGGAGGCGTAGAGCTTGAAGCCGCAGCGCAGGTATTCACGCAGCGTTTCCGCGGTTTCCGCGTTCCGGTCGGGCACCCTGAGCCCGACGTAAAAGCCGCCCGAGAGCGGGATTTGCGTACCCGCGGCGAGGAAGCCTTTGTAGACGGCGCCCTCAAAGGCCGTATCCACGCCGAGGACCTCCCCCGTGGAGCGCATCTCCGGCCCGAGCGCCACATCGACGTCCGTCAGTTTCGCGCCCGAGAACACGGGAACTTTCACGGCGCAGAGCTTCATTTTGCGGTACAGGCCGACGCCGTAGGCGGAATCGCGCAGCTTTTTCCCGAGCATCGCGGCGACGGCCAGCTTCACCATCGGGACGCCCGTCACCTTGCTGAGGATGGGTACGGTGCGCGACGCGCGCGGGTTGACCTCTATGACATAGACCTTGCCGCCGCTCCAAGCGTACTGCACGTTAATCAGCCCGACGACGTCCAAGCGGCGCGCGATCCTGCGCGTGTACTCGACGAGCAGATCGGCGACCTCGTTCGGGAGCGTGTGCGGCGGGTAGACGGATATGCTGTCGCCGGAGTGCACGCCCGTGCGCTCCACGTGCTCCATAAGCCCCGGGATCAGGATGTCCTCCCCGTCCGCGACGGCGTCCACGTCCGTTTCCCTGCCCTCGATATATTGGTCGATCAGCACGGGATGTTCGGCGGAGAGCGAGACGGCTTCTTCTATGTACTTCCTCAGTTCCTCATCGCTGTAGACGACCTGCATGGCGCGGCCTCCGATGACGTAGGAGGGCCGCACGACGAGCGGGTAGCCGAGCTTTTCAACCACCGCAAAGGCCGCCGCCTCATCCGTCACGGAGTAGCCGGCCGGCGTGGGTATGCCCATCTCGCCGAGCAGGAGCCGCAGTTTTTCGCGATCCTCGGCCAAATCTATGGATTTGAACTGCGTGCCGAGTATGCGTATGCCGCGCTTCGCAAGGTTCTCGGCGATGTTCAGCGAGGTCTGCCCGCCGAGTTGCAGCACGACGCCAAGGGGCCTTTCTTTCTTCACGACGTTCATCACGTCGTCCGTATGCAGGGCCTCGAAATAGAGCTTGTCGGAGGTGTCGAAATCCGTGCTCACCGTTTCGGGGTTGTTGTTTATGATGACGGCCTCGTAGCCGAGTTCCTTGATGGCCCACACGCCCTGCACGCAGCAGTAGTCGAACTCGATGCCCTGCCCGATGCGGATCGGGCCGGAGCCTACGACAAGAACCTTTTCCCGCATCGTGATGCGGCTCTCGTCCTCGGCGTCGAAGCACGAATAAAAATACGGCGTGACGGCCTCGAACTCGCCGCCGCAGGTGTCGACCATCTTGTACACGGGGAAGATGTCGTTGTATATGCGGATGTCTTGCAGGACCTCCCGCGCAATGCCGGAAAGCCGCAGAATCTCGTTGTCGACGAAGCCCATATGCTCCGCCTCGCGCAGCAGCTCGACCGTCATCTCTTCGCTTTGAAGCGCCTTTTCGATGCGGACGATGTTGCCCAGTTTGTTCAGAAACCACGGGTCCACGCGCGTCTGCGCGTACAGTGTTTCCACGTCCGTCCCGCGGCGCAGGGCCTCCGCAATCGCAAAGAGGCGCTCGTCGTCGCAGGCGTCGATCTTGCGCCGCAGCGCGTCGTCGTCTAAGCGGCTTATGTGCTCGACGTGCAGGCCCTCCAGCTTGACCTCGAGGGAGGTAATCGCTTTCAGCAGGGCGTCCTCAAAGCTGCGGGATATAGCCATGACCTCCCCCGTCGCTTTCATCTGCGTGCCGAGCTTCCGCGAGGCGGCGCCGAATTTGTCAAAGGGCCACTTGGGAAATTTGACGACGCAGTAGTCCAGCGTCGGTTCAAAGCAGGCGCTCGTCTTTTGCGTCACGTAATTTTTCAGTTCGTCCAAGCTGTAGCCCAGCGCGATTTTCGCCGCGATCTTCGCAATCGGGTAGCCGGCCGCCTTGGACGCGAGGGCCGACGAACGGCTCACGCGCGGGTTCACCTCTATCACAACGTATTCACTGTTCGCGGGGTTCAGCGCGAACTGCACGTTGCAGCCGCCCTCGATTTCAAGGCTGCGTATGATTTTCAGCGAGGCGTCCCTGAGCATCTGGTATTCTTCGTCGCGCAGGGTCTGTATGGGCGCGACGACGATGCTGTCCCCCGTGTGTATGCCCACGGGATCGAAGTTTTCCATGCCGCAGACGATGATGCAGTTGTCTTTCGCGTCGCGCATGACCTCGTATTCAATCTCTTTCCAGCCAGCCACGGAGCGTTCGAGCAGGATCTGGCCGATTGCGCTGTTTTCCATGCCGCGCCGCGCGAGCAGCTCCAGATCCGCGTCGCAGGAGGCGATGCCGCCGCCCGTGCCGCCGAGCGTGTACGCGGGCCGTATGATGACGGGGTAGCCCACTTTTTCGATAAAGGCCCTGCAACTGCGCATGTCCGTGGCAATCGCGCTCTGCGGCACGGGTTCCCCGATCTCAAGCATCAGTTCCTTGAAAGCCTCGCGGTCCTCCGCGCGCTTGATGCTGTCCCGGCCCGCGCCGAGCAGGCGCACGCCGAGGCGGTCGAGTACGCCGCGCTCTTCAAGGGCCATCGAGAGATTCAGGCCCGTCTGTCCGCCGAAGCCCGCCAGTATGCCGTCCGGCCGCTCCCTTTCAAGGATTGCGGTCATGGCTTCCTCGGTCAGCGGCTCCATGTAGACCTTGTCCGCTATGCCGGGGTCCGTCATGATGGTGGCGGGATTGCTGTTCACAAGCACGGTTTCTATGCCCTCCTCGCGGATGGCCTTGCAAGCCTGCGTGCCGGCGTAATCAAATTCCGCCGCCTGCCCGATGATGATGGGTCCCGAGCCTATAATCAGCAGTTTTTTCAGCGCGCTGTTTTTTGCCATGCAGCCTCACCGCCTTTCATCATGTCCAGAAAGCGATCAAACAGATACGCGGAGTCGTTCGGCCCCGGTGAAGCCTCCGGATGGTATTGCACGGAGAACGCGGGCAGGCGCTCGTGGCGCATTCCCTCCACCGTGCCGTCGTTCAGATTCCTGTGCGTGACGATCATGCCGCAGGCCGGCAGGCTCTCTTCATCCACGGCGTAGCCGTGGTTCTGCGCGGTGATGGCGCAGCGGCCGACGGCGGCGTCGCGGACGCCGTGGTTGCCGCCCCTGTGTCCGTATTTCATCTTGTAGGTGCGGCCGCCGACGGCCAAGGCCAAGATTTGATGCCCCATGCAGATGCCGAAGAGCGGCGCTTTGCCGAGCAGCGCGCGCGTCGTTTCCACGCCCTCCCGCGCTTCGGCCGGATCGCCGGGGCCGTTCGACAGGAAGATCCCGTCGGGATGAATCGCGAGAATTTCCTGCGCGGAGCTGCCGTAGGGGAATACGTGCAGGTCCAAGCCCCTCGCGGACAGGCCGCGCAGGATGGAGGTCTTGATTCCTAAGTCCAAAACCGCCACCCGGTATCCCGCGCCCTCTATGCGAAAGCGCTTCTTCGTTCCCGCTTCTTTCATCCAGTCCTGCCTAAGCGTGCTTTCGTCGCAAAGTTTCTTCGCCTCCGCGAAGCCGATGTCC
>JAITAX010000112.1 GCA_031283865.1 Eubacteriales Family XIII. Incertae Sedis bacterium | reverse complement strand
GCAGGCCCTGCTCGCGCGGCGCATGGGCAAAACCCGTCTCATAGCGGAAACGGGCGCGGGGCAGCACGGCGTCGGCGCCCCGGCGGCGGGGGCGCGTTTTGGGGTCGAATGCGAGGGGGGGTTGGGGAGGGTGGTCCCGGAGCGGCAGGCTTTGAACGTGTACCGCATGGAGCTTCTCGGCGCGCGCGTTCACGCCGTGACGAGCGGCACGGCGACGCTCAAGGACGCCGTAAACGAAACGATGCGCGAATGGGCATCCCGCACGCGGGACACGCACTACCTGCTCGGCTCCGTGATGGGGCCGCATCCTTTCCCGATGATGGTGCGCGACTTCCAGAGCGTGATCGGCCGCGAGGCGCGCGCGCAGATACTGGAGCGGGAGGGGCGGCTGCCGCGCGTCGTGCTGGCCTGCGTCGGCGGCGGCAGCAACGCCATCGGGCTGTTTTACAACTTCATCCCCGACGCGGGCGTCCGGCTGATCGGCTGCGAGGCGGCGGGGCGCGGCGTCGATACGCCCGACAACGCCGCGACAATCGCGAACGGCGCCGTCGGCGTGTTTCACGGAATGAAATCCTATTTTTGTCAAGATGAAAATGGGCAGATCGCGCCCGTATACTCCGTTTCCGCAGGGCTTGACTACCCCGGCATCGGCCCGGAACACGCGCAGTTGCACGATACGGGCCGGGCCGAGTACGTACCCGTGACGGACGATGAAGCCGTCGACGCCTTTGAATTTCTCGCGCGGACGGAGGGGATCATCTGCGCGATCGAGAGCGCGCACGCCGTCGCTTATGCGCGGAAGCTCGCGCCCGCGCTTCCCGGCGCGGACAGCATCCTCATCTGCCTTTCGGGGCGCGGCGACAAGGATGTCGCCGCCATCGCACGCTACAGGGGGGTGAATGTCCATGAATAATGAGCGCATTCCGAAAGCTTTCACGGGCGGCAAAGCTTTCATCGCCTTTCTGACGGGCGGCGATCCCACGCCGGAGATGAGCGAGGCTTTCATCCTCGAAATGATTCGCGCGGGTGCGGATCTGATCGAGATCGGCGTGCCTTTCTCCGATCCGATTGCCGAGGGCGAGGTGATACAGCGCGCAAACCTGCGCGCGCTGTCGTCGGGAACGACGCTCGAACGTCTGTTTGAACTCGTTCTGCGCGTGCGCGAAAGGAGCGAGGTCCCTATCGTGCTTCTCAGCTACTTCAACCCCGTATTCCGCTACGGCTGCGACGCTTTCTTCCGGCGCTGCCGCGCTGTGGGCGCAGACGGCGTGATTCTTCCCGATCTGCCCTTTGAGGAGCGGGAGGAGGCGCTTGCGCCCGCGCGCGCCGTCGGCGGCGTCGAACTCATCTCCCTCGTCGCGCCGACGAGCGAGACGCGCATTCGCGCGATAGCGGAGAGCGCTTCGGGCTTCCTCTACGTCGTTTCCTCGATGGGCGTCACGGGCGTGCGCGGCGAGATCAAGACCGACGTCGCCGCTATGATCCGCCTTGCAAAATCCGCGTCGAGCGTCCCCGCGGCCGTCGGCTTCGGCATCGGAACGCCCGCGCAGGCGCGCGAGATGGCGCGCGGCGCAGACGGCGTGATCGTCGGCAGCGCGATTGTCCGCATCATCGAGCAATACGGCGCTGAGGCGGGTCCCGAATTGTACCGCTTCGTGCGGGACATGAAAGCCGCCCTGCGCGAAGCGGAGGCGTGACGAGCGCGGCGCGCGGGCGGCCTCGGAAAGTGTACATATTTGGTATACGAACACCCATTCTGTACAACATCTTGTAATTTTCCTGTAATCTGCGTGTAACAAGAGAAAAAAAACAAAAAAACGGGCGGAGACGCCCGTTTTTTGCGGCGTTTTTGTTGCAAATCGGAGTAAATCGGAGTAGAATGGAGCCACCGAATGATTTTCTGCTGTGTTTTGTTCGAATTTGAGGGCCGGCCGTGCTGACGAGTTACGCCTACAATTCCATAGACGAGACGGGGCGCATGTTTATGCCGTCGAAATTCTGCGAGGATTTTGACGTAAACAGGAGCGCGGACGACGAAGAGGCCGCCGTGCTCCTTTCGGGCAAGCTGCGCAAGAATTACGCGGGCAGATGCGTCGTCGTACACGGCGTGGACAAATGCCTCTACGCCTATCCCATGCGGAATTGGGAGCGGTTTATCGCGGATCTGCGCATGTTGCCGAGCGACGATGAGAGCGTCCGCGATCTCTTGCGGCATTATATGGGTTCTGCCAACGTATGCGACATCGACAAGCAGGGGCGCCTCACGGTTCCGCAGGACGCGCGGAACTATGCGGGGCTCGTGCGGGATCTCGCCTGCGTCGGCATGGTGGACGTGCTTGAAATATGGGATCGCACGACCTACGACGAAACGGTGAGAAACAAGGACATCAAGGTACTCAACAATCGCGTATCGGAAATCAGGCGCGCGTGCGCGCAGGGGAACCGGGCGGACCGATAGCGCGGGAACGCGGGAGCGCGCCGCGAAGCCGGCGGGGTGGCAAAATGGAATTTCGGCACAGGCCCGTGCTGCTTGCGGAAACATTGGAAGGACTTGCCCCGCGCGCGGACGGGGTCTATGCGGACGGGACCCTCGGCGGCGGCGGCCACGCGGCGGCAATCTGCGCGCGGCTCGCAAAGGACGGCCTGCTGCTCGGCGTAGACAGGGATGCGGACGCCTTGGCGGCGGCGCGGGAAGCCCTTGCGCCTTACCCCTGCGCCAAGCTGTTCGTCCGCGACAACTTCAAGCACATCGGGCGCATCCTGCGCGAGAACGGAATTTGCGGGCTCGACGGCGCGCTGCTCGATTTGGGGGTTTCCTCGTTTCAGCTCGACGAAGCCGACAGGGGCTTTTCCTATATGCACGACGCGCCGCTCGACATGCGCATGGACGCCTCCGCCGGGCTTACGGCCGAAACGGTTGTGAACGAATATCCGCAGGAGGCGCTGACGCGCATCCTTGCGCGCTACGGCGAGGAACGGTGGGCCGCGCGCATCAGCGCTTTCATCGTGAAGCGCCGCCGCGAGGGGCGCATACGCCGGACCGGGGAACTCGTGGAGGTCGTAAAGGCGGCCATCCCGGCTTCGGCCAGGCGCGAGGGGCCGCACCCCGCGAAGCGCAGCTTTCAGGCCATTCGCATAGAGGTGAACGGGGAGTTGGACGGTCTGGACGCGGCCATAGACGCTTTCATCGATTGCCTGTATGCGGGCGGAAAGCTCTGCGTAATCTCTTTCCACTCGCTGGAGGATCGCATCGTCAAGGAAGTCTTCGCGAGGCGCGAAAACCCTTGCGTCTGCCCGAAAGATCTGCCCGTCTGCGTCTGCGGCCGGCAACCCGACGGCCGGCGCATCACGCGCAAGCCCATTCGGGTCTCTGAAGCGGAACAGTGCGAAAACCCGCGTGCGCGCAGCGCCAAGCTGCGCATATTCGAAAAGCGGTCTGCGGTCGCAGGATTGCAGCAATAGAGTGAGGACGACGACATGTCTGTCGTGAGCAAGGGCTACAATTTCAGAGTGAGGGAGCGGGAACTCGATTTCCGCTGCGGCTTCAGCCCATTGCCCGCGGCGCCCGCGGCGCCTGCAGTGCCTGCGGCGCCGAAAACGAAGCCGGCGCGCGAGAAAAAGGGCACCGTCTCCGTAT
>JAITAX010000070.1 GCA_031283865.1 Eubacteriales Family XIII. Incertae Sedis bacterium | reverse complement strand
GCGCTGGCGCGCCGCCTCGGCATCAGCCAGCCTACCGTGGTCAGAAAGCTGCGCAAGCACGGGCTGCGCGCGCCGCAGAGGACGTAAGCGGGGTGAGGGCGTAAGCGAGCTGCGGGCGTAAGCGGGCTGCGGGCGTGAGCGAATTGCGGGCGATACAATACTGAATCGATGATTCAATATTGTATCGACGCCCCTGCGTCACCGCAAACGCCCGAGCGCCCCGCCGGAGGCCCGTCCGCGCAAGGCGTTCCGCGCCGCCGATTCATTGCGGTATCATCCGCCCGCGCAAGGCGCGCAAAAATGCGGCCCTTTCTCCGGCACAAAACTTGCGTTGATTTTCATTGCGGCGTGCCGAAAATCAAAGGGACCAAACCGATTTGATTTTTGGACTGCTGTGATGTATGTTTACGATTCGAGGGTTTGAATGCTTGTCAGACCCGAGGCAGCTGCAGGAAGGAGATTCAACATGGCACTGAATTACGAAAAATACGTCGCCGGCCTTGTCGAGAGGGGCCGCGCGGCGCAACGCATCGCGGAGAATTACGACCAGAAGACGGTCGACCGCCTGACCGAGGCCGTGGCCTACGCGCTCACAGTCCCCGAAACCGCGCTGAAATTCGGCGAAATGCTTGTCGAGGAGAGCGGCATGGGCATCGCCGCAGACAAGCAGGCGAAGATGTTCAGCAAGATCAAGGGTTCCTACGCGCAGATGAAAGGCCGGCCGTCCGTCGGACTTGTGGAGGTCGACGAGAAGATGGGCATGGAGAAGTACGCCAAACCCATGGGCGTCGTCGGCGCCATTATCCCCGTGACGAACGGCGAAGCCACGCCCGTCGTCAAATCGCTGATGGCGCTCAAGACGCGGAACGCGATCCTCCTTGCGCCGCATCCCAAGGCCAAGAAGACGAACATAGCCGTCACCGAGCTCATCCGGAGCATCTTGAAGAAGTACGGCGCGCCGGAAGATCTCGTGCAGGCGGTCGAGCCTGAATACGTATCCGTCGAGTGTTCGCAGCAGATCATGAAGCAGGTCGATTTCATCCTCGCGACGGGCGGAACGCCGATGGTGCGGCAGGCATACTCCTCGGGCAATCCGACGATCGGCGTCGGCACGGGCAACGTCGTCTGCATCGTGGACGGCACCACGAACCTCGACGAGGCCGCCGACATGATCATCCGCTCCAAGATCTTCGATCACGCGACTTCCTGCTCAACGGAGAACAACATCATCGTGCTCGAAAGCGTCTACGACGATTTCACGCGCGCCATCGCGAAGCAGGGTGCCTACATCGCCAAGGAGGGTACGCCCGAGAAAGAGAAGATCGTAAAGACGCTGTGGCCGGAAACGCCGGCCAACCACGATTTGAACAGGCATATCGTGGCGCAGTCGGCTGCACGCATCGCCGAAATCGCGGGCATCGACGCCCCGAACGTCAAGGTCATACTCGTGGAAGAAAACAGCGGATACGGCAATGAATTTCCGCTTACGGGCGAGAAGCTTTCCCCCGTGGCCGAGCTTCGCAAGGCGAAAGACTTCGACGACGCCGTGCGGCAGACGCTGCACATCCTCGAATATCAGGGCAAGGGCCACAGCATCGGCATCCACACCGCGCTGAAAGAACGCGTCACGCTGCTCGGGGAAAAAATCCCCGTCTGCAAGGTCTGCGTCAACCTGCCGCAGAGCCTGTCCAATTCCGGCTCGTGGAACTGCGGCTTTCCGATGTCCATGACGCTCGGCTGCGGAACGTGGGGACACAACAGCATCTCGTGGAATGCGACCTACAAGGATCTGCTGAACTTCACCTATGTGGCGCGGCCCATCCCGTCGTGGCAGCCCAAGGACGAAGAACTGTTCAGCGATGAGGTGCGCGCGGCCTTTGCGGGTTAAA
This sequence comes from Eubacteriales Family XIII. Incertae Sedis bacterium, assembly GCA_031283865.1. Taxonomy (GTDB): domain Bacteria; phylum Bacillota; class Clostridia; order Peptostreptococcales; family Anaerovoracaceae; genus JAITLA01. The sequence goes on along the minus strand of JAITAX010000070.1, from coordinate 4,328 downwards.
AAAGGGGATGGGGGCGCTCGACCCGGCCGCACGGCACCGTTCGCCGTCCGGCCTGTGCCGGCGCCGCCGCTTGACGATAACGGAGATTATGCGATAATCAGGAGGAGAAACAATCATGTCACAGATCAGTGAAATGAGCAAAAAATACAACTTGCACTCGTGGAGCGCGCAGGGCAAGCTGAACCCCATGACCGTGACGAAAGCGGAGGGTATATACTTCTGGGACGACGAGGGCAAGAAATATTACGATATGTCCTCGCAGCTCGTGAACTCAAACCTCGGCCACGGCAACAGGGCCGTCATCGAGGCGATCAAGGCGCAGGCGGAAAAGATGGCGTTCATGGGTCCGGGCTACGCGGTGGACGTCCGTTCCGAGGCGGCGCGCAAGCTCGTCGAGTTTGCGGGTCCCCATTTCGAGGGCGGCAAGGTCTTCTTCACGAACGCCGGCGCGGAGGCCAACGAGAACGCGATCAAATTCGCAAAGGCTTTCACGGGCCGGTGGAAGATCTTTTCAATGTACAGGTCCTACCACGGCGCGACCTTCGGCGCTTCCGCGCTGAACGGGGAACCGCGGCGCTGGATCGCGGAACCCGGCGTGCCGGGCTTCATCCACTTCGACGGACCCTATGCCTACAGGGCGCCGAAAGCTTGCAAGTTCAACTCGGATGAGGACGTTGCGGCTTTCTATTTGGAACTGCTCGAAAATCAGATCAATTATGAAAACCCGCAGGCCATAGCGGCGATCTTCGTTGAAACGGTCGTCGGCTCGAACGGCGTGCTGCTCCCGCCGAAAGGCTATCTCAAGGGCGTCCGGGCGCTTTGCGACAAATACGGCATCCTGCTCGTCTGCGATGAGGTCATGGCCGGATTCTACCGAACGGGCAGCAAGTTCGCTTTCATGCAGTTCGACATAAAACCCGACCTCATCACTTTCGCCAAGGGGTCCACCTGCGGCTACATCCCGCTCGGCGGCGTCATCGTCAAGAAAGAGATCGCCGAATACTTCAACGACCGCAAGATGTTCAACGGTCTGACCTACAGCGCGCACCTGATGGGCTGCGCGGCGGCCGTCGCCACAATCGACGAATACGGGCGTCTCGGCACAGAGGAAAACGTTAAAAAGCAGGGCAAGCTGCTCGCGGAGACCCTCGACGCGATTGAGAAGAAGCACAAATGCGTCGGCGAGGTTCGGCACATCGGGCTATTCGCGATGGTCGAATTTGTGAAAGACAAGGCGAGCCGTGAACCGCTCGCGCCTTTCAACAGCGACCCCGACGGCTCTATCGCGAAGATCGTAGGTATGCTCAAGGCGGAGAGCTTCGCCACCTATTCGCACGAGAACATGATCATCGTCGCGCCGCCGCTGACGATTACGGAACAGGAATTGCGCGACGCGCTGAAGATCCTCGACAGGGTTCTCGACTCCGTGGATACAATGATTTAGAGGTTTTATATGGAAACGCAGAGCAACGACGAAAGCAGATCCTACACAGAGGCGTACATGCGGCGCGCGCGCGCCGCGCAGGCGAGCTTCGAGAACGCGACGCAGGAAGACGCGGACCGCGCCGTGCGCGCCATAGCGAAAGTCGTATACGACAACGCGGAGGCGCTCGCCGCCCTTGCCGTGGAAGACACCCATATGGGGAACGTGCGCGACAAGACCGCGAAGAACAGGAGCAAGGCTCGCCTTATCTGGAACAGTCTGAAAGGGAAGAAGTCCCGCGGAATACTCGAGCGGGATGAGGCAAGCGGCATCACGACGGTCGCGAAGCCGCTCGGGGTGGTGGCCGCCATCACCCCCTGCACAAACCCCATCGTGACGCCCATGAGCAACAGCATGTTCGCCCTGAAGTGCGGCAACGCCATCATCATCACGCCGCACCACAGCGCGACCCTGTGCAGCGCGCAGGCTGTGGCGTTGTTCCGCGCGGAGCTGAAAAAGCTCGGCTTTCCCGAAGATCTGGTGCAGATACTCGACCGGCATTCGCGGGAGCACACGAAGAACCTCATCGCGATGGCGGACGTCACCATCGCCACGGGCGGCGCGGGCCTGGTGCGCGCGGCCTACAGCTCGGGCAAACCCGCGCTCGGCGTGGGCGCGGGGAATGTGCAGGCCATCATCGACAGGGGCGCGGATTACGCGGAAGCCGTCCGGCTGATCGCGGAGGGGCGCGCTTTCGACAACGGTATCATCTGCTCGGGGGAACAGTCGGCCATCTGCCCCGAAGAGGACTTCGAGACGATCCTGCGCAGCTTTGAAGCCTGCGGCTGCTATGTGATCGAAAGTCCGGCGGAGCGGGAGGCCCTGCGCAGCGCGCTGTTTGAGGACGGAGAGATGTCCCGGCACGCCGTCGGGCAGAGCGCGGCCGCCGTCGCGCGGCTGGCTGGAATCGAGACAGACGAGAACATAAAGGCGATTGCGGTGGAAGCGGAGGGGACAGGGCGGAATGACGTCCTCGCCAAGGAAAAGATGTGTCCCGTCATCGCCCTCTACCGATATCGCGACTTCGCGGAAGCAATCGCTGTCGCGAAAGCGAATCTGGAGGCCGAGGGCAAGGGACACAGCGTCGCCATCCATTCGGACAACAGGGAGCACATCGAATACGCGGGCAGGGCGCTGCCCGTATCCCGCTTCCTAATCAATCAAATCTGCGCGAGCAGCGCCGGCGGCAGCTTCCAAAACGGCCTTGCGCCGACGAACACGATGGGCTGCGGCTCGTGGGGCAACAACAGCCTGTCCGAGAACCTGAGCTACCGGCATCTGATGAACGTATCGCGCATCGCCTACAATATGCCGAACAATCCCGTCCCCTCAGACGAGGAGCTGTGGGCTGAAATCTGACGGCCGGACGAAATCCGGCGAACACGAACGGGCGGACGCGGGCGACAACCGCGGCCGCCCGGTTTTGCGTTGCGACGCCCCTTCGGCTCGCGCGACGTATTGCCACGCGACATTCTTCAATCTTCAATTTTGAAAGCATCCCGCAAAGACAAAATCTACAAAGCGTTTTGCCGATGCTATCAGGAAAGGCGCCGAACCGGCACCCGCGCTTGTATCAAAAATATATCTTGTCCGACGAGTTGACCTGCCGCGCCATGCTGTCCGGATCGATTGAACGCGTCAACGCGTTCTGCGCCGATATTCGGCCGTCCTTGTAGAGCCGCAATATCGCGGCGTCCATGGAGATCATGCCCTCGTCCGTGCAGGCGGCGACGGTCTGGTTGATGCGGTTCGATTCGCCCTCGCGGAGCAGGTTGCGTATCTCGTTGTTGCAGAGCATGAGCTGAAATACCGGCGCGACGGTATCATCGAGGGTCGGAATCAACTGCTGCGATACAATCGCCTGCAGGCTCAGGGAGAGCTGCGCGCCGATGCGCTCGTGGCGGGCGTCCGGGAAAGCGCCGATCAGCCTGTCCACCGCGTTGGCCGCGCCGACGGCGGATATCGTGGAGATAACCAGATGTCCCGTTTCTGCGGCGGTGAGCGCGACGGAAACGGTTTCCGCGTCGCGTATCTCCCCCGTCAGAATTACGTTCGGGCTCTGTCGCAGCGCGGCTTGCAGCGCGGCCCGGTAGCTCTCCGTATCGAGCGATATCTCGCGCTGGCTCACGAGGCTCCGCTTGTGGCGATGCAGGTACTCTATCGGGTTTTCGAGCGTGATGATATGGCCCTCCCGCGTGCTGTTGATGCGGTCGATCAGGCAGGCCAGCGTGGTCGTCTTGCCGGATTCCGCGGGACCCGCGAAGAGGATCAGGCCCTGCGCGCGATCCGCCAGATCGAGTACGGCGGGCGGGATGTTGAGCTTCTCGGGGTCGGGCAGCGAGAAAGACACGACGCGGATGACCGCCGCGAGCGAGCCGCGCTGCTTGTAGACGTTGACGCGGAATCTGGAAACGTCGGGAATCGCAAAGGCGAAGTCGTCATCGCCCTTTTCAAGCAGGCATTCTATCTTGCGGTTCGGCGCCAGTTCGTAGATCTCCGAAATGAGCGCGTTCGTCTTCACGGGAAGCAGCGGATCGTCGTTCAGCGTCTTGATGCGACCGCCGAGTTTGAAGCTGACCGGTCGGCCCGCGATGAGGAATACGTCCGAGGCCCCCTCTTCGACAATTCCTTTCAGTATTGCTTTAATCTCCATATCCAAAACCCCCTTCCTGCGCCTATAGCAGCAACTCCGCGCGCACCCTGCCGGCCGTCTCTTCTCCCGCGAGGATTTCCGCCAACGCAAGGGCAAAGGCCATGGCCGTACCCGGACCGCGCGAGGTCACGATCTTGCCGTCCCGCACGACATTCTCCCGGCGGTATTCGGCATCCGCAAGCTCGTCTTCCA
>JAITAX010000064.1 GCA_031283865.1 Eubacteriales Family XIII. Incertae Sedis bacterium | reverse complement strand
CCGGCAACCGCCACGGGGGCCGCCGCCGAAACGCCAAATTCCGCTTCGCAGGCTTTCACAAGTTCGTTGATCTCCAGAACCGTCATGCCCTTTATGGCTTCGATTATTTGCTCGTTGCTTATGCTTGCGCTCATGAATCTTTCCTCCTGTATCACAGTCTTTCTCTGCGTATTGCCATTTTAACGATTTTTTGTGTCATTCCGTCCCGGCCGTTTCGGCTGCGGGAGATGCGTCAACCGCTTCTGCGGGTGCCGGCGCTTCCGGTGTCGCCGCTTCTGCGGGCGCCGGCACTTCCGGCGCGGGCGCCGCTGCTTCTGCGGGCGTCGCTGCCGCTTTCGCGGGGCTTCCGCTCTCCTTGTCGTCGGCTATGGCCTTAAAGCTGCGTACCAGCTTGCCGACCGGCGATATAACGCTGCCGAGGAAGCGTGAGATCAGTTCATTTCGCGTGGGCAGGGAAGCGATCTGCTTCAGGCCCTCCGCGTCGTAAAAAGTCCCCTCGATTACGCCGCCCTTGAACTCCATCTTCTTGTACTCCTTGAAGATGCCGCTCAACACGCGCGTCGGCGTGATGGCGTCGCTGTAGCTGAGCGCAAAGGCGCTCGGCCCCGCGAGCACGCTTTTCAGCAGCTCGTAGTCCGTGCCGTCGATTGCCCGCTCCGCCAATTTGTTCTTGTAAACGGTGTAATCCACATCGGCCTCGCGCAGTTTCTTCCGCATCGCGTCGGCCTCCGCGACCGTAATGCCGATGTAGTCGATGACGACCGCAGACTGCGCCCTGCTGAGCTTCTCTTTGATCTCGTCGACCACGGCCTGCTTTTCTTTCAGATGTTCCGCTGATGGCATATTTTCTCCTTTCTGCTATAGAATTTCGCGATCCGGCACGGAGAAAAAAATCCGCTCAGGCCCGCGACCTGCCGTGCCGTTTCCGGCCCGGCAACATGAAAAAAAGACCTTTTCATCCGCAGACAAAAAGGCCATAGGGCGAAGACGCCCCTGTATTCCCTCGGCCGGCATCGATTAAGCGCCTCGTCGCGCACCGGCTGTCTGCGGTCGATATTGATTTGTTTTTTGGGAAATCCCTGTGCTCAGAACACCAAACGCGCCGGGTTGATCTTGATGCCGGGACCCATCGTGGCCGCGACCGTAACGCTCTTCAGGTACTGCCCTTTCGCCGCCTGCGGCTTCGCTTTAACCACGGCTTCGAGCAGGGCGTTGAAGTTGTCGGACAGTTTTTCCTGTCCGAATGAAGCCTTTCCTATCGGCGTGTGGATGATGTTCGTCTTGTCGAGACGATACTCCACCTTGCCGGCCTTGATATCCCGCAAGGCCCTTTCAATGTCCATCGTAACCGTTCCCGACTTGGGGTTCGGCATCAGGCCCTTAGGCCCGAGCAGCTTGCCCAGCTTGCCGACGACACCCATCATGTCCGGCGTCGCCACAACGGCGTCGAAATCAAACCAACCCTCGCTCTGGATCTTCTGCGCCAATTCCTCCGCGCCCACATATTCCGCGCCGGCGGCCTCGGCCTCCTGCGCCTTGGGTCCTTTCGCAAATACGAGGACGCGAACGGATTTGCCCGTTCCGTGCGGAAGCACGATGGCGCCCCGCACCTGCTGATCCGCGTGTCTGCCGTCAACGCCCAACTTCACATGAACCTCGACGGTTTCATCGAACTTCGCCTTGGCGGTCTTCACCGCCAGATCAATCGCTTCGCTCACCTCATAGAGGTTGGCCCCCTCGACGAGCTTCGCGGTTTCCTTGTAACCCTTGCTTCTCTTTGGCATTTTTACCTCCCGTGGTACAAACGGCTCGCGCCTCCCACTAACCTTGAATCACGATCCCCATGCTCCTCGCCGTGCCTTTAATCATCTCCGTCGCGGACTCTATCGTCGCCGCGTTCAGATCGGGCATCTTGAGCTGCGCGATTTCCCGCGCCTGCGCCTCGGTCAGCGTCGCAACCTTTTTCTTGTTCGGCTCGTTTGAACCCGACTGCAGGTTCGCCGCTTTCTTCAAAAGTACGGCCGCCGGCGGGGTCTTCGTGATGAACGTAAACGACCTGTCCGCGTATACCGTAATGACGACCGGGATAATCATTCCCATTTGATCCTGCGTCTTCGCGTTGAACTGCTTGCAAAATTCCATGATGTTCACGCCCTTTTGGCCGAGCGCGGGACCTACCGGCGGCGCCGGATTGGCTTGTCCCGCGGGTATCTGCAGTTTTATCAGGCCGTCGATCTTCTTCGCCATTTGCTACACTCTCCTCTGTACTGCTCACTCAAAAGTACCTTAACTTATTCCTGATTTTTCACTTATACGCTTGCAAACCGCCGGGCGCACAGGTCTATATCTTATCCACTTGCCCAAACTCCAGTTCGACGGGGGTGTCCCGACCGAACATGGAGATGCGCGCCTTTAGGGTCTGCCGTTCCATGTTGACCTCTTCAACGGTACCCATAAAGTTTTCAAAGGGTCCGTTGATTACCTTGACCGTATCGCCGACGTCGATGTCCAGATCGATGTATATTTTCTCTATGCCCATGCGCCGCACCTCGTCCCGCGTGAGGGGGATAGGCTCGGAGCCGTGGCCGACGAAGCCCGTGACGCCCTGCGTGTTGCGCACCAAGTACCAAGATTCGTTCGTTACGATCATCTTAACCAGAACATAGCCCGGAAACATCTTCCGCGTCTTGACCTTGCGCTGGCCGTTCTTGATCTCTACCCTGTCCTCGGTCGGCACGATGATCTTGAGAACCAAATCCTGCATACCTCTGTTCTCGACGATCTTCTCTATATTGACCTTGACCTTGTTTTCGTGACCCGAATAGGTATGCACGACATACCATTTGGCCCGTTCGTCCGATTCGTCGTCGTCGAGCAGCGGGTTCGGCTTTTTCGCCGGCCTGCCCGCCTCGCCCGAAAAGTCCGTCTCGTCCGCGTCGCCGTCCGCCGTAAGCAGCACCGCAGCCTCCGCGATCTGATATTCTTCGCCCGTATACTCTTTGATCATCTCGTTCTTCCCGTCCATTCGCCCGCGCGCCGCATCAGAACGAAAAGCCCAAGGTCAACTTTAAGATCTGCAGGAACAGCGCATCGACCGCCCAAATAGCCAAGCTGAACGCGACGCAGGTGATGAGCACGGTCCAAGTGTACAGGACGAGTTCCTTGCGCGTCGGCCAGACCACCTTTTTGATCTCCACCCTGACACCGCGAAAATAATCGCGAAGACCCGTCCGCTCGCCCCGATTCGTACTTTTCGCGCGGTTTGCGGCCGCGGCGAGCGCGCTTTTCTTCTTGACGTCTTTATCCTTATCTTTGTCGTTGATTTTGTCCGCCATGTCCGCTCCTTATTTTATTTGGTTTCCTTGTGAACGGTGTGCTTTCCGCAAAACCTGCAATACTTCTGCATTTCGAGGCGATCAGGGTCGTTCTTCTTGTTCTTGATCGTATCGTAATTCCGCTGTTTGCATTCGGTACAAGCCACTGTGATCTTCACTCTCATCGCGTGAACCCTCTCTCACTCACTTAAAAATCAGAGTCGAAACGTCCAACTCTGCGATTTTTTACCGTTTTTGGGCCATTCATTCGGTTTTCCGCGCTTCCCGCATAGAACGCTCAATTAGAATATCACAAAGAAATACGTCTGTCAATCGATTTTTTATATCCTTTTTATTGGCAAAATTCATAACATTTCCATAATTATCGTTTCGATCAAAATTGCTTGCGAAGAATCCCCTCTATGCCGTATAATAGGGATACCGGCGTCAAGCATTGTGCGGAGGGTGCGGAAGTATGAGATATTCCCGACAGAATAAGATTCTGGAACTGATCGGCAGCCACGAGATCGACACGCAGGAAAAACTGGCGAAGCAGCTGCAGAAGAGCGGATACAAGGTCACGCAGGCCACCGTATCGCGGGACATAAAGGAACTGCAACTGGTTAAGACCATGACGTCTTCGGGCAAGTACAAATACACCGCGAACGCAGGACAAGACCGGCCCGCAAATGAGCGCTTCGTCAAGATATTCCGCGAAACCGTGCAATCCGTCGAGCATTCCGGCAACATCATCGTAATCAAGACGCTGTCCGGCTGCGCCAATGCCGCCGCCGAAGCCGTTGACTCCCTGCGCTTCGCGAACATACTCGGTTCCATCGCGGGCGACAATACGATTCTGCTCGTCGCCGACGAAAACGCGAGCGTAGCCGCCATAGCCGCCCGCTTCAACGAAATGCGCACCGGACTTCCATGATTACACACATCAGCATCCGCGACTTTGCGATTATCTCAAAGGTCGACATGGACCTGTCGCGCGGGCTCACCGTCGTCACGGGGGAGACCGGCGCGGGCAAATCCATCCTCATCGAAGCGATCAGCCTCGCCCTGGGCAGCCGGGCCGATATGAGCATGATCCGCGCCGGGCAAAGCAAGGCCGTCATACAGATCGCCGCCGAGCTGCCGGGCGATGCGGGCGAGATCTCCGACTGCGTCCTGACGCGCGAAATCAGCGCGTCAGGCAAAAGTCTGGCAAAGATCAACGGAGAAATCGTCACGCTTGCGCAGTTGTCGGAGCTTGCCGCGCGCCTCGCCGACATCCACGGTCAGTACGACCGCCATTCCCTCTTCAAAACCGAAAAACACCTCGCCCTCATAGACGCCTATCACAGCCGCGTCACAGCACCCGCCAAGGAAGAAACAGCCGCCGCGTGGCGCGCATACGCCGAGGCGAAGCGGGCGCTCTCCGCCCTGCTCCAAAGCGAGGCTTCCTCCAAGCGGCAGCTCGACTTCATGCGCTTCGAGCTGAGCGAGATCACAAAGGCGGACCCGAAACCCGGCGAGGACGCGGCGCTGCGCGAGAGCCTGTCCGTCCTGCAGAACGGCGAATTGATCTACGAGAGGGCAGCGTCCGCTTCCGAAGCGCTCCAAGGCGGCGAGCGCGCCGCCTTGGACGGCCTCGGCGCGGCCATGCGCGCCTTGCAGGAGATCTCCGCCTACTCAAAAGAGTTGGAGGACATCGCGCGCATCGTCGCCGACGCCTATTACGCCATCGAGGACGCGGCGAGCGCGCTGCGAACGCTGCGCGACCGCATGGATTTTTCGCCCGAAACGCTGAACGGCGTCATCGCGCGGCTCGACCTGATTGAAAGGCTCTGCGGGAAATACGGCGGCAGCGTCGACAAGGTGCTCGCGCACAGGGAAACGCTCCGCTCCGCGCTCGCGGACATTGAAAACATCGACGAGCGCAAGGACGCCCTCGCCGCGCGGCTCTCGGCCTGCGAAGACGCGCTTGCGCGGGCCTGCGAAAACCTGCGCGCGCTCCGAAAGGCGGCGGCGGCAGAGCTTGAAACGCAGATCAACGCCGAGCTTGCGGAACTGCATTTCAGCAAGGCCGTATTCGCCGCGCGCTTCAACGACGCGGACGACCTCAGGCAAAGGCTGTCGGAAAACGGAGCGGACAGCGTCGAGTTCCTGATCTCGTCGAACAAGGGTCAGCCCCTGCTGCCGCTCGCAAAGATCGCGTCAGGCGGCGAGATGTCGCGCATCCTGCTGGCCTTCAAATCCGTGATCGGCGACTGCGACGACATACCGACGATGATCTTCGATGAGATTGACAGCGGCATAAGCGGCATCACGGCCGGCGTGGTCGGCAGGAAGCTGCTCAAGATGGCGGAAAAGCGCCAGATCATCTGCATCACGCACCTGCCGCAGATAGCCGCCTGCGGCGCGCAGCACTTCGTCATCCGCAAGAGCGACGGCGACGAAAGCGTATGCACCGCCGTGGAGCCGCTGAACGCGGACGAGCGGACGCAGGAGATCGCGCGCCTGATCGGCGGCGCGCGCATCACGGAAACCACGCTGAAGAGCGCCCGCGAACTCATCGAGATGTCCGCGGCGGATGCGCAGAGCCTGCCCGGCCGCTGAGCCCGGCGCTTGGCAAAGCCGGGCGCTGCGGACTGCCCCTTGCGATTAAGGCCCGAAAAGCCCAAAGCGCACGAAAAGCGGGGCGAAAACCCCGCTTTATCCTCCGGATTTTATGTCTCGCATATCCGCGATGCGCCTTTCGCTATGCCTCGTCTTTCGCCGCGGAATCGCCCTCTTCTGCCGCGAACGATTCTTCGGCGGCGCGTTCCTCGGACGACACATCGAACTCCGCCGGCTGAGCGACTTCATCCGCAACCGCCTCCGGCCCGGCTTCGGCCGCAGCTTCCTCGGTTTCGGCGATGGATTCCGCCGGCGCTTCGATCTCGGCCTCCGCCGGCGCCTCGGCGGCTTCGGCT
>JAITAX010000250.1 GCA_031283865.1 Eubacteriales Family XIII. Incertae Sedis bacterium | reverse complement strand
TGCTCTTCCGATCTCTCCGTGCCGTAAAGCGATTCGAGCGTGTCCCGCATCGTGAACTGCATGAGGCGGTACATGTCCAAATCCACCTGCGCACCGAGATTGGGGCGCCCGTCGTCGATGTCACCGATTAAATCCCAGTTAAACTCATACTTTCTCATTATAATATATCCTCCTTTGTCAGCGCACGTATATCATGTATCATACCACATCGCGGCACTTTCGTCAATTACAGCCTTGCGGTATCTTCATGCAAAAAGATTCAGAAAATATTGGCAACTTTTCTGCATTTATGATAGAATGGCTTAAACGCACGATTCGGACGGGCGCGGACGCGCAGCGCCGGAGGCAGAGAATGAACAGCATTTGCATATTCGGGGATTCCATTTCCAAAGGCGTGGTCTTCGACGCCGTGAAAAAGAAGTATTCCATGTTGAAAAACAGCTTTGCGAACCGCTTTGCCGCAGAGGGTCTTCGCGTCGCAAACCACGCGCGCTTCGGCTGCACGGTGACGGAGGGCGCGAAGCTGCTGCTGCGGCACAGTGAATCGCCGCGCGCCTGCGATTTGACGCTGCTCGAGTTCGGGGGCAACGACTGCGATTACAACTGGGACGAGGTGTCGCGCGACCCCGCGCGGGCGCACGACTGCAAAACGCCGGTCGAGATGTTTTCGGCGCGGTACAAGGCACTGGTCGACGCGGTTTTCGCGAGCGGCGGCCGGCCCGTGCTGCTGACGCTTCCGCCCGTGGACGAGGTCCGGTATTTCGCGTGGATCAGCCGGGGGCTCGACGCCGACAACCTCCTCCGCTTTCTCGGGAGCGTCCGGCGAATCTTCACGTGGCAGGAGAAGTACAGCGGCATCGTTCGCGCGCTCGCGGAAGCCGAGGGCCTGCCGCTCGTCGATCTGCGCGCCGCCTTTCTCTCGCTGCGGGATTATCGCGCCGGCCTGTGCGAGGACGGCATCCACCCGAACGAGGCGGGGCACAACCTGATCTTCGAGCGCCTCAAACTGTCGATGTCCTGACGGCGGGTGCGCGCGCCGCCGGCCGGAACAGCAGAGAGAGGAAAAGCACGACGGCGGCGCAGGCCGCCAACGTGAATACGCCGAAAGCGCCCGTCGTGAACAGCAGCCCCAGCCTGAAAATGCACAGGGACACGAGGTAGGCGAAGCCCGTCTGGTATCCGATGGCAATAAAGGTCCACTTCGCGCTGTTCATTTCGCGCCGGATCGCGCCGATGGCCGCGAAGCAGGGGGCGCAGAGCAGGTTGAACACGAGGAAAGCGTAGGCGGCAAGCGGCGTGAAGCCCGCAGACAGGTTGCCCCATATCTCTGCGCCGTCCTCCGCGACCTCGGTGAAGCCGTAGAGTACGCCGAAAGTTCCGACGACATTCTCTTTCGCGACCAGCCCTGTGAACGTGGCGACGGTCGCTTTCCAGTCCCCGAAGCCGAGCGGCGTGAATATCCACGCCACGCGCGTGCCCAGCGCCGCGAGCAGGCCGTCTCCAAGCTCGGCCACCATGCCGAAGCGCCCGTCCGCAAAGCCGAAAGACGAGAGGAACCATATGAGGACGCAGGACACGAGGATGATCGTGCCGGCCCGCTTTATGAAAGACCAACCGCGTTCCCACATGCTGTGCAGCACGTTCGCGGCCGTCGGCAGCCGGTAGGGGGGCAGTTCCATGACGAAAGGCGCGGGATTGCCCGCGAACAGACGCGTTTTCTTCAAGATGACGCCGGAGCTGACAATGGCGGCGATGCCGACGAAATAGGCGCTCGGCGCCACCCACCACAGGCCGTCGAAGAGCGCGCCCGCGATCAGCGCGATGATCGGCAGCTTGGCGCCGCAGGGGATGAACGTGGTCGTAATCACGGTCATCTTGCGGTCGCGGTCGTTTTCAATCGTGCGGGAGGCCATGATGCCGGGCACGCCGCAGCCCGTGCCGATCAGGATCGGAATGAACGATTTGCCGGACAGCCCGAATTTCCGGAAGATGCGGTCCATGATGAAAGCGATGCGGGCCATATAGCCGCAACCCTCCAAAAACGCGAGAAAAAAGAACAGGATCAGCATCTGCGGCACGAAGCCCAGAACCGCGCCGACGCCGGCGATGATGCCGTCCAAGAGGAGGCTGCTGAGCCAATCGGCGGCGCCGAGCGCCGCGAGCGCGCTTCCGGCCGCCGCGGGGATGCCCGGGATTCGCAGGCCGAACAGGCGCCAGCCCTCGCCGAACACGCCGTCGTTCGCCCAGTCCGTGGCGAAAGCGCCGACGGTCGTGACGGAGACGTAGTAGACGATGAACATGACGGCGGCGAAGATGGGCAGGGCCAAGACGCGGTTCGTGATGACGCGGTCGATCCTGTCCGTCTGCGTCATCTTTTCCGCGCTGTTCCTGCGATAGCCGGATTTTATGGCCGAAACGATGCAGGCGTAGCGCTCGTTCGTGATGATGCTCTCCGCGTCGTCGTCCAGCGCCTCTTCGGCGGCGCAGACGATGCGCTCAATGCTCTCGGCCGCGCGGGCCGCCCCCGCGCGCGGGAGGATCTTTTCGTCGCGCTCGAAGAGCTTGACGGCGAAGAAACGCCGCTGCGGCGCGGGGATTTCGTCGCCCAGCTCCGCGGTGATCGCGCGCAGCGCCGCTTCGACGCGGTCATCGAAGCTGTGCACGGGCGCGGGCGCGATGTTTTCTTTCGCGCGCCGCAGCGCCTCGTCCGCGGCCTCCGCAATGCCCCTGCCTTTCAGCGCGGAAATGCTTACAAAAGGGCAGCCGAAGCGCCGCGACAAATCGTCGAGTTCGAGCAGATCCCCGTTTTTTTGCAGCAAATCGATCATGTTGACCGCCACGACCATGGGAATGCCGAGTTCGAGCAGCTGCGTCGTGAGGTAGAGGTTGCGCTCGAGATTGGTTCCGTCCACAATGTTCAGGATGGCGTCGGGCCGTTCGTCGAGGAGGTAGTTCCGCGCGATGACCTCTTCGAGCGTGTAGGGCGACAGCGAATAGATGCCGGGCAGGTCCATGAGCAGGACGTCCTTTTGGCCCCGCAGGCGGCCCTCCTTTTTTTCGACTGTGACGCCGGGCCAGTTGCCGACGAATTGGTTGGAACCCGTGAGCGCGTTGAACAGGGTCGTCTTCCCGCTGTTCGGGTTCCCCGCGAGCGCTATAATCAAAGGCATGGTGCGCTGCACTCCTTTCCTGTTTTTAAGCGAAGTGGGTTTTGGGGCGCCGCGTTCAGACGCGCGTTTTTTCCGCGGTTTTTTCCACCAATATGGATTCCGCGTCCTCCTTGCGCAAGGACAGCTCGTAGTTCCGCACGTTTACCTCCACCGGGTCCCCGAGCGGCGCGACCTTGCGCACGAACAGCTCCGCTCCTTTCGTGATGCCCATGTCCATGATGCGCCGCTTGACGGGACCCGCGCCCTCGATCTTGACGACCGTGACCGTTTCCCCGCACGGAATTTCCTTTAAAGTTAACATAGAGCAATTCTCCTTTGTCAAAAAAAGCATCTATTGCCGAAAGAATAGGATGCTTCCTATGTCCGCCCGATGCGCCGCGCCCGAACGCGCGTCAAATCACGATGCGCCGCGCCATATCCCGGTTCAGCGCGATGCGCGTGTCCCTTATGCAGAGCACCATGTTCCCGCTGATTTCGGAGATGACGCTGACGGGCGCGCCCACCGTAAAGCCGAGGCTCTCCAGAAAGCGCTTCGTGTCGTCCTTGCCCGTGATTCTTTTCACGGTTCCGGTCTCGCCGGATTTCAGTAAGCTGAGCGGCATAAACGCCCTCCCGTCGCGTTGCGTGCAAATAAAAAAATTCACCTATGCTAAGTTTACAACGGCTAACAAAGGTTGTCAATAGCTAACAAAAACTTTTTTTTATTTTTGAAGATTGCAAGTTTAATTGCCCACCATATTTAACCATTGCACTAAGTCGCGTTTTTCATGTCGTTCGCCGATTTGTAGCCGAACATTCTTCTCGGGTAGTTGTTCATCCACAGCTCGATTCGTCTTATGTCGCTTTCTCGAAGCTTGCCTATGTCCGTTCCCTTTG